>JAISKQ010000153.1 GCA_031260865.1 Prevotella sp. | reverse complement strand
GCCCGGAAGACTGATCACCCAACAGGAGGCTTACCAAATGATAGTAACATTCTTCAATACCCCTTTTGAAGGGGGACGCCATCAGAAAAGAATAGATAAGATTCCTTGTATCTGATAACTGACAGCGCGAGTATAAAACAAATAAAGGGAAGTTGTAACGGCTTCCCTTTTTACATTTACACCCCTAAAACTTATACGTTTTTCATTAGACACGTATATAAATCGTAAATTTTATGTAAGTTAGCGCATAAATAAAAAATAAAACTTTATGAAAGGAATTATTCTTGCAGGAGGAAGCGCCACAAGGCTTTTCCCCTTATCCAAAGCCATTTCAAAACAGATCATGCCTGTTTATGATAAACCGATGATCTATTACCCGCTCTCAACCCTTATGTTGGCAGGTATCCGTGAAGTTTTGATTATATCCACGCCTCGCGATTTACCTATGTTCAAGGAATTGTTAGGCACAGGAGAAGCATTGGGTATGAAGTTTGAATATGTCGTTCAACAAGTTCCAAACGGGCTTGCCCAGGCATTTGTATTGGGGGCGCAATTCCTGAATGGAGAACCCGGATGCCTCATACTGGGCGATAATATGTTTCACGGACAAGGATTTTCAACGATGCTCAAAGAAGCGGTGTCAGTAGATAAAGGAGCTTGCATATTCGGCTATTATGTAAAAGATCCCCGCGCCTACGGAGTCGTTGAGTTCGATAACAATGGCAAAGTCCTGTCATTGGAAGAAAAACCCGAAAATCCAAAATCAAACTATGCCGTTCCCGGACTGTATTTTTATGACAAAACAGTAACTCAAAAAGCAAAAGACTTAAAGCCATCAGCCAGAGGTGAATATGAAATTACAGATTTGAATAAATGCTATCTGGAAGAAGGAACTTTACAGGTAAAATTATTTGGACGCGGATTTGCGTGGCTCGACACAGGAAATTGCGACAGTTTATTAGAGGCTGGTAATTATGTGGCGACAATCCAAAACCGTCAAGGGTTTTATATCTCATGTATCGAAGAAATCGCTTGGCGCAATAAATGGATTAATGACAGCCAACTGGAAGCTTTGGGCAAAAGGCTGGATAAAACGGCATACGGGCAATATATTCTTAGTCTTATACATTCCTAATGTATGACAATGAAATATAATGATTTGGACGATAAAGATTACGAAGACAAATCTTTTGAAGCGGAAGGTCAAACTATAAATTACAAAACTTCGACGGTAGAACCTGTAAAACAGGATTTTATTAACCTGAACGAAGCGGATAAAGAATTTATAGATTATTGCCTTGGCGATGCCGATGATTTATTAAAAACACTAAACGACAAGAACAGATCAAATTATACGGCAAAAGACTTGGATGAACTGCTTTTCCGATGGAACAACAAGAAATATGACTTTAAATATTTTGAAGAAGCCCAATTTGTAAATGCTGTCGGAGCTGCTTTCGGCAATTTACTGAATAGGGAACTGAAAACAATATGGTCTGTTATCAGCGATGAATACGGCACAGATTACGCCTGCATCTCCACCGGAGAGTTCAATTATCAACTGTTTCCATTCAGTTCAGCATGGAAAGCAATAGAACAAAACAGAGAAGATTCGCTAAACGCGATCGTTATGATTGTAAAGAAGAATATAGAAAATAACAGCAATTATAAAAAATAGAGTAATTTTTTGAAGTATGAAATTTATAGAACAATCGATAAAAGGTGTGTGGATAATTGAGCCCAAGGTATTTACCGATGAAAGGGGTTATTTTATGGAATCCTATAGGAAAGAACTCTTTGAAGAACACATAGGCGTCACTAACTTTATACAAGACAATGAATCCAAGTCAACCAGAGGCGTTTTACGGGGATTGCATTACCAAACGGGAGAATATTCCCAAGCGAAATTAGTAAGAGCCTTAAAAGGGTCTGTGCTGGATGTCGCGGTTGATTTACGCAAGTCCTCGCCTACTTTTGGTCAATACATCGCCGTGGAATTATCGGAAGAAAATAAAAGACAGTTTTTTATACCACGAGGATTTGCACATGGTTTTTTAGTCCTGAGCGAGGAAGCCGTCTTTACCTATAAAGTGGACAACATATACGCTCCCGCGCATGAAGCGTCGTTGATATGGAATGATCCTACCGTCGGCATTGATTGGGGCGTCGCTGAAAATGAATTGCTCCTATCCGCAAAAGACAAAGTCGGGAAATTGCTGTCGGAAGCTGCTGTTTTCGATTAACTTATGACAATAAAATCGAGAAAAAGGAAAAATATAAGAAAAAGAACCGGCAGAAGAAAATCATCCAATAGAAAACTGAAAAAATATATTCTGCCGGTTATATTAGCTGTATGCTTAGGCATAGCGGCTTTCTTTATTATTAACGGTTATTTAGACGAAACGGAATCATTCGACTCCAACAAATACTTTGTGAAAGGAATAGACGTTTCCCATCACAACCCGATATTAAACTGGGAAAATGTGATGGAGCAAAATATTAGTTTTGCCTACCTGAAAGCAACCGAGGGAAATACCCTTTTGGATAGGAATTATGAATTTAACTATGACCTTGCCCGAAAGTCGAATATCAGAGTAGGGTCATACCATTTCTATACCTTTGCCCTATCCGGTCAAGAACAAGCTGAACATTTCCTCCAATCATCCAAATTTAACTCCGGCGACCTTATTCCGGCGATTGATGTTGAACATTCCCCGTCAAATCCATACAGCAAAGATAAAAAGTTCGTTGAACTGGTTATAAATGAACTGAAGGTAATGGAAAATATAGTATATGAACGATTTGGCATCCATCCCGTGATATATACAAACAAAAATTGTTATAAACTCTATATCAAAGATTATTTCCCTGATAATATTATATGGATGTGCGACCTCCAAAACGAGCCGTCCGATGATATAAAAAACTGGAGAATATGGCAATTTTCCCACAAAGGGGAACTTATGGGAATCGATGATCACATTGATTTGAATTACTATCGTTATACTTTCAACGAATTTAAAGAATTATTACTACCTTAATGCCTCGAAACAATTAACCACATGAAATATATATATATTACTCTTATTTGTTTACTCGTCACTTCATGTTTCAAAGAAGACAGCTTCGAAAATTCAAAAAAAGGCAATTTTGAAGCATTATGGAAAATAATGGATGAGCATTATTGCTTTTTCGGTTATAAGGATATAGATTGGAATGAAGTGTATATCCGGTATTCGGAGCGGATCAGCGAAAAGATGGATAATGACGCTTTATTCACGGTTTTAGGCGAAATGTTGGCAGAGGTTAAGGACGGACACGTAAATCTGGTGGCCAGCCATGATGTTGCCCGTTATTGGAAATGGTTTGAAGATTATCCTGACAATTTCGACGCTAAAATCCAAAAAAATTATCTCGGCACAGATTATGGTATGGCTTCCGGATTGAAGTATAAAATATTGGACGACAATGTGGGTTATATTTATTATGGCAGTTTTTCGAGCGGCATAGGCGACGGAAACATCAATCAGGTACTTGACCGCATGGCGATATGCGATGGTATCATACTGGATATTAG
>JAISKQ010000152.1 GCA_031260865.1 Prevotella sp. | reverse complement strand
CTGTTTCGACCCAACGGGTCGTATGTTTATAGCTAATATCATAATCTCATCTATACGACCCCGCAGGGGTCGAACGCAGACGGTATGTGTTTTGCTATAAACATACGACCCCTTCGAGGTCGTTTTATCGCCGACAATCCGTCCTATCATCCTTTTTTAGCTTTAATGAATGTCGGTTATAATACCTAAATCAAATAATTTCGTCTTCGTCATTGCGAGGAGGAACGACGAAGCAATCCATATCAACTGTTTGGATTGCTTCGGTCAAGCCCTCGCAATGACGTTGTACGGGTTTTCTGCATTTGGGTATTATATCCCATAATCATTATAATTTTTTTGAAGAAACTGTTTTGAATTTTATTCTCTTTAGTCATAGCAAAAGTAAAGAATAGTTTTGTGACAAAAAACAGTGATAACACTTAATAACAGTACCTGTTGTTATTCAAATTATTAAACGTCTTTTATATTATTAAGGAACTAACAAAAACAAGAGGCATATACCTTATTGAATTTTTTATTATCTTTGCCCTCAATTTTTTTAAGCACGTTTTAGATACACCATGAGTAAGCGATTTTCAGAATACAGCCGATTTAATCTTTCCGATGTCAACAAAGAGATATTGGAAAAATGGGATAAAGAAAATATATTTCAACAAAGCCTGGACGCGCGGGAAGGCGCGCCGTCGTTTGTCTTTTACGAAGGACCTCCGTCGGCAAACGGGATGCCCGGTATTCACCATGTAATGGCGCGTGCCGTGAAAGATATTTTCTGTCGCTACAAAACGATGAAAGGTTTCCTTGTCAACCGCAAGGCGGGATGGGATACCCACGGCTTACCGGTGGAACTTGCCGTCGAAAAGAAACTGGGTATAACAAAAGAAGATATAGGAAAAAAAATATCGGTAGAAGAATATAACAACGCCTGCCGTAAGGAGGTGATGAAATATACAGGGGAATGGGAAAACCTGACCCGTATCATGGGATATTGGGTGGATATGAACGATCCTTATATTACTTATGACAACCGCTATATAGAAACGCTTTGGTTCTTACTGAAAGAACTGTATAAAAAAGGATATTTATACAAAGGCTATACCATACAGCCTTATTCTCCGGCAGCCGGCACGGGACTTAGCACACACGAGCTGAATATGCCGGGCGCTTATCGCGATGTGAAAGATACCACCTGTGTCGCTCAGTTCAAGATAAAAGACCCGAAACCGGAAATGTCCCGCTTTGGAGAAGCATTCTTCCTCGCGTGGACAACCACCCCTTGGACATTGCCGTCCAATACGGCTTTGGCAGTGGGAGCGGAGATAACATACGTCGCCGTACAATCATACAATCCGTACACAGGCAATAAGATAACCGCTGTAATGGCAAAGAACCTTGTCTTCAGCATGTTTAACGAAAAAGCTAAAGACATTGCCCTTGAGGACTATAAAATCGGGGATAAGCTTATACCGTTCAATATCGTAGGCGAATGGAAAGGTAAGGAGCTTACCGGAATGGAATATGAGCAGCTTATGCCTTGGGTAAATCCCGGTGAAAGAGCTTTTCAGGTTTTGGCAGGGGATTTTGTGACCACCGAAGATGGTACGGGTATCGTGCATATAGCCCCTACATTTGGAGCCGACGACGCCAAGGTGGCAAAAATAAATGATGTTCCCGCCATGCTGTTGGTGGATAAAGACGGTAATCTTCGTCCGATGGTCGATCAGACAGGTAAATATTTCAAACTGGAAGATTTATGCCCTGAATATGTAAAGAACAATGTAAATGTTGATCTATATAAAGAATACGCGGGACGTTATGTGAAGAACGAATATGACGACACGCTTCCCGCCGACGCGTCCACTTTGGATGTCGACCTGAGCGTGATGTTGAAACAACAAAACCGGGTATTCAAGATTGAACGCCATATACACAATTATCCTCATTGTTGGCGTACCGACAAGCCCGTGCTGTATTATCCTTTGGATAGTTGGTTTATACGGACTACCGCCAGTCGCGAACGAATGATGGAACTCAATAAAACAATCAACTGGAAACCTGAATCCACAGGAAGCGGGCGTTTCGGAAAATGGCTCGAAAACCTTCAGGACTGGAATCTTAGCCGCAGCCGTTATTGGGGTACTCCTCTGCCTATATGGAGAACGGAAGACGGAAAAGAAGAAAAGTGCGTCGGTTCGATAAAAGAACTGTATGCCGAAATGCAAAAGGCTGTGGACGCGGGTGTAATGAAAGAAATACCTTGGAAAGGATTTGAAACAGGAAACTTGGATAAGGCTAATTATGAAAAGATTGACCTTCACCGCCCATACGTTGACGAAATAGTCCTTGTCTCCGATTCGGGACAGCCGATGACGCGCGAGAAAGACCTTATCGATGTGTGGTTCGATTCGGGGGCGATGCCTTTTGCCCAAGTATTCTATCCGAATATCAGCGAAGAAGAATTTTCGAAAGTGTATCCCGCCGATTTCATCGCCGAGGGAGTGGATCAGACCCGCGGATGGTTCTTTACCCTACATGCCATATCCACAATGGTAAGAGACAGCGTCGCTTTCAAGAACGTGGTGTCCAATGGATTGGTGCTTGACAAGAATGGAAACAAGATGTCGAAAAGTCGCGGTAATGGAGTCGATCCGTTTGCCACGATAGAAAAATACGGTTCCGACCCGTTGCGTTGGTATATGATAACCAATGCTTCGCCTTGGGATAATTTGAAATTTGATATGGACGGGATAGAAGAAGTGCGGCGTAAATTCTTCGGAACGCTTTATAACACCTATTCGTTCTTCGCGTTATATGCCAATGTGGACAACTTCACATTCAACGAAGATTCAATCCCTGTTTCGGAAAGACCCGAAATAGACCGGTGGGTTATCTCCCTGCTCAACACATTAGTGAAAGATGTGGATGAGTATTATAATACATACGAACCTACAAAGGCAGGACGCGCGATTTCCGACTTTGTGAACGATAATCTGAGCAACTGGTATGTACGCCTGAACAGGAAACGTTTTTGGGGTGGAGAGATGACCAAAGACAAGCTGTCGGCATACCAAACATTATATACCTGCTTGGAAACCGTAGCCAAGCTGATGGCTCCTATTTCGCCGTTTTACTCCGATAAATTATTCTGCGATTTGATTACCGTTTCCGGACGGGAGAAAACAGCATCGGTTCATCTTTCCGACTATCCGGCGTATGACGCGTCTGTGGTGGATAAGAATCTGGAAGAACGGATGCAGATAGCGCAAGACATATCTTCCGCCGTTTTGGCTCTTCGTCGTAAGACAAATATAAAAGTACGCCAACCGCTGACGCAAATAATGATACCGGTTCTGAATGAACAACAGGGTAAAGATATTGACGCGGTGCGCGAACTTATTCTGAACGAGGTGAATGTAAAGGGGCTGAAGTATGTGGATAACGCGATGGGCATCCTTGTGAAAAAGGTAAAACCGGACTTCAAAAAACTGGGACCCCGCTACGGTAAGATTATGAAGCAATTGGCGGCAGAGGTACAAAATATGAGCCAGGAAGCTATCGCCGCTTTTGAAAGGGATGGTCATTACACATTCGATATAGCGGGACAAGCGGCGACAATAGAGCCGGCTGATGTGGAAATCATATCGGAAGACATACCCGGATGGCTTGTCGCCAATGCCGGTAAGCTGACCGTTGCCCTTGATGTGACAATCACAGAAGAACTGCGAAAAGAAGGCGTAGCCCGCGAATTGGTGAACCGCATACAAAACATCCGTAAATCGAGCGGATTTGAGATAACAGATAGGATAAACATAAAAATATCCGATCAGGAACAGGTACGGGAAGCTATAACTGAATACAACGATTATATCGCGTCGCAGGTATTAGCGGATAATATAGTGCTGTTAAATGTGGTCGAAGGACAAGAAGTTGACATGGATGACTATATTTTACAGGTATATGTGGAAAAAGTATTATAAAAAGAACTACCTTTAGATAAAATAAATTCGGTAAGATTAAAACAGTTTCTAATACACAATAATAAAAACTAACGGCTATGGCAGAAAAGACAAGATATTCGGATGAGGAATTGAACGAATTCCGCGATATTATTTTGGAAAAGCTTGATAAAGCAAAAACAGAATATGAAGGATTGAGAGCGGCTATAACAAATGCCGACGGAAATGATGTGACAGATACGTCCCCTACGTTTAAAGTATTGGAAGAAGGCGCTTCGACTTTATCGAAAGAGGAGGCCGGACGTTTGGCTCAACGCCAGATGAAGTTTATACAGAACTTACAATCGGCCCTTATTCGTATCGAAAACAAAACCTATGGTATATGCCGCGAAACCGGCAAATTAATACCGAAAGAACGTTTGCGCGCCGTACCTCATGCTACCCTTAGCATAGAGGCGAAGAATAACGGCGTAAAATAAAATAAAAATTCAAGTATAAGAAAGCGGGGAAAAGCAAAGCTATATATAAGCTTGTTTTTTCTTCACTTTCTTTGCGGCTTAGCAGAAGTAAAATATGAAGAATAAAAAGAACGGACTGATAGCTATATCTGTCATACTATTGGTTTTGATAATAGATCAGGCGTCTAAGATATGGGTAAAAACCAATATGTCCATGGATCAAAGTATAGAGATAGCCGGTTGGTTCAAAATTCGTTTCTTGGAAAATCCGGGAATGGCATTCGGTATGGAGTTGGGTGAGGGGTCTTTTGGTAAATTATTCCTATCCTTATTTCGTATAGTCGCTATATGCTTTATCGGTTATTATCTGTATTCGCTGGTAAAAAAGAGATACAAACCCGGTTACATTATATGTATCGCGTTGATATTGTCCGGCGCTTTCGGTAATATAATAGACAGCGTGTTCTACGGCGAAATCTTTTCAGCCAGTTATACCGGTCATGTGGCGTCGTTTGTGCCGATAGGACAAGGTTATGCCGACTGGTTGCATGGCAATGTGGTGGATATGCTTTACTTTCCGTTGTTTGAAGGCACTTTCCCATCTTGGATCCCCCAATGGGGCGGCGATAGATTTATCTTTTTCAGCCCGATATTCAATATAGCCGATTCGGCGATTACCGTCGGTATTTTTATCCTTCTTATTTTTTATCGTAAAACATTAGCTGTATCTTTGGAAAAAAAAGATAAGATCTGATTATGCGACGCTCTGTCATCTTCATTATTATATCCATTGTCCTGCTATTTTGTTCTTGTGGCAGGAAGCCCGGTTATGTAATATCGGAAAAGAAAATGATGGATGTATTATATGATATACGTTTGATTCAGGCTATCTACGTGACTGATGGTCAATTTAGTTCGGATGAAATGAAAGACGCCTTGGTTGCCGGGGTGCTCGAGAAGCATAAGATAACGCAAGCCGAGCTGGATTCATCGCTGCTTTGGTATTCCGATAATATACAATCCTATTCGGCTATCAACGATAGCGTGGCTTCTCGTTTAAAGGCTAAAAGCGAGGCGCTGACGTCGTACCGGATGGCTTTAAATTCGAAAGGCAGACACAAATTGGATTTGATTATTCCGACATATTATCACTTGGACGAATATACGCCTACACTTTCTTTTACGATAGATTCATCCCGAATTAAAAATATAAAAGATATAAATGCTTTTCACCTCAAGTTTGATGTACAAGGTTTAAGCCATTCGCAGAAAGCCGAGGCCGCCGTGTATTTTACCTATAAAGACACATCGATATGTAAAGTTACCGCTATTGATAAAAATCAACATTACGCATTATCCAAACCTCAACTACCGGATAGCCTCTTAAAGGGAATCACAGGATATATCCATATCAAGAACCCTGTCGGCATCCCTTCCAACATATTATTATACAATATAAGCTATATCGATTCATTAGGCGTTTCGCAAAGGGAAGTGGATAAGCCTGCCACAACGCCGGAAAACCGTTCTGAAAGCCGTCCTATCCAAGAACGCAGGTTAGAAGATATAAGACCCGAAAGACCTCGAAGACCCGAAAAATTGGAGGAAGTAAAGGAAATAAAGGAAGTAAAGAACATTCCGACAAACGAAAGCGTAAATAATAAAGAGACGAAAGAATCCGCCGCTCAAAAAAAAGAAGTTATAGAACATAACCCGTTATTTAGAGGAAAGAAAGCCGAACCTTCAAAATAATTCAACAGGTTATGAAACGTTACTTTTCTCATTATACTTTTATATATCCGAATATCTATCTGAAAAATCATGTCATTGAAACAGATGATGAAAAAATTGTACAGGCGTTCCCTTTCGATAAAGAAATAGCGATGACCGAATTTTATTCAGGTCTGTTATTGTTCGTGCCGCCCGGCATTGAGTTTGATAATAAAATAGAAGTCCTTTTAAGAAAAAATGCTTTTTTGAGCAACGCGTCCGACATCATATTTCAGGATAGGAAATACAATGTGATACATGACGAAAATTTCGTGTCCGAAGAGTAAATTAAAATGATAAGACAGATAAGACGGAAAATGTCCGGATTATTGAAATAGCCCAATAAATTGGGCTAATAATATCAGTCATATCAAAACTCTGAAGTAAAGTGGAATTTTATATCCTTAAAGTCTTGTTGCGCCATCATTAATACATAATTTGAGTCGGCAAGGAACACATCGCGTCCTTCTTTATCGGAAGCCATATATTGGGCTTTGCGTTTTTTAAA
>JAISKQ010000128.1 GCA_031260865.1 Prevotella sp. | reverse complement strand
GAATATATCTCCTGCCCCAGCTGCGGACGTACCTTGTTTGACCTGCAAACAACCGTAGCCTTGATAAAGGAGGCGACTTCCCACCTCAAACATCTCAAGATAGGTATCATGGGTTGTATCGTGAACGGCCCGGGAGAAATGGCGGACGCCGATTATGGTTATGTGGGGGCTGAGAGGGGCAAGGTATCGTTGTATAAGAAGAAAAACCTGATAGAAAGGAACATCCCTTCCGAAGAAGCCGTGAAGAGGCTCGTCCAACTGATAAAAGAAAACGGGGACTGGATAGAACCGGAACGGTAAATAACCGCCTTCTCCACCCTGCCGAAAGGAGGGAAAAAAGCTACGCGGTCGGACTGTTGGATAGATTTCTCCTCTTTGCGGAGATTAAGATGGACTGTAAACTTAAAAAAAAGTTATTTTTATACCTTTTTTCATCATTCATGATTTATCGTACATTAAAAATGCGTACATTTGCGTGCAATAAATTTCAAAAGTTCTTTTATATATGTCTTTTATTGCAGATAAAGTTACAATGGATGGATTAACATTCGATGATGTATTGCTAATCCCCGCTTATTCAGAAGTTCTTCCCCGCGAAGTTGATCTGTCAACAAAATTCTCACGTAATATCAAGTTGAATATTCCTATGGTTTCGGCGGCAATGGATACCGTTACCGAAGCAAAACTGGCTATAGCCATAGCCCGTGAAGGCGGTATTGGGGTGATTCACAAAAATATGCCGATAGAAGCGCAGGCGCAACAGATCAGGTATGTGAAGCGCGCGCAAAACGGAATGATCTCAAATCCGGTGAGCATCCTACGGGATAAGACTGTTGGTCAGGCTTTGACGATGATGGCGGAATTTAAAATCGGAGGTATTCCGGTGGTTGACACGGACAATCGTCTGGTAGGTATTGTTACGAATAGAGACTTGCGTTTTCGCCGTGATATGAATGAACTGGTGGATGCCGTAATGACGAAGGACCGGATTATCACAACACGCCAGTCCACAAATCTTGAGGCGGCGGCAGACATTCTCCAACAGCATAAGATAGAAAAACTGCCTGTGATTGACGCGGATAATAAATTGATCGGATTAATCACATACAAGGATATAACCAAGGCTAAAGACAAACCGCTGGCTTGTAAAGACGAAAACGGTCGTTTGCGTGTAGCCGCCGGAGTAGGGGTCACACACGACACGTTGGAACGCATAGACGCTTTGGTAAACGCCGGAGTGGACGCCATTGTGATAGACACCGCCCACGGACACTCGAAAGGTGTGGTGGATATGCTGAAAAAAGTAAAGATAGCTTACCCTGATATAGATGTGGTTGTGGGCAATATAGCAACCGGAGAAGCGGCGAAATACTTGACCGACGCCGGAGCGGACGCCGTGAAAGTCGGCATTGGCCCGGGTTCTATCTGTACTACACGTGTGGTGGCAGGGATCGGCGTTCCGCAACTTTCCGCTATTTACGACGTCGCCAAAGCATTGAGAGGGACAGACGTTCCTTTGATTGCCGATGGAGGCTTGCGTTATTCGGGAGATATTGTCAAAGCGCTTGCCGCCGGAGGATATTCGGTGATGATGGGTTCGCTGTTGGCAGGAGTGGAAGAATCTCCGGGTGAAACAATTATCTTCAACGGACGTAAATTCAAATCATATCGAGGCATGGGATCGTTGGAAGCCATGGAGAAAGGCTCTAAAGACCGTTACTTCCAGGATATGGAGGACGACATAAGGAAACTTGTGCCTGAAGGAATCGCCGCCCGCGTTCCTTACAAAGGTTCTTTGTACGAAGTCGTTTATCAAATGACAGGCGGATTACGCGCCGGTATGGGTTATTGCGGAGCGCAAAATATAGAAGCGTTGCATAACGCCAAATTCACTCGTATCACAAACGCCGGAGTGGCGGAAAGCCATCCGCATGATGTGACTATCACAAGCGAAGCGCCTAATTATAGCAGAAGAGAATAATATATTACACACAAAAATACAAAACGAAACGAAAGGCTTTGCGTTATAAAAATGCGCGAAGCCTTTTATTTTAGAATATTTTAAAATAGTATAAGCCCATAATTCTTGTATCTTTGTTTTTTATACAGTTTATTGATTTGGTGTATGAATAAGAAATTGTTTTTAATACTTATCACATTCCTTGCCACATGCGCGTATGCGCAACAGGCAGATCCTGTTGCTATAAAAATCAATGGAAAACCGGTTTATCGGTCTGAATTGGAAAAGGCATATAAAAAAAGCAATGAGTTAAAACAGGAAGGACAGAAAGAGCCTTTTTCTGATTTTATCAAGTCATATATAGATTTCAAATTAAATGTAGAAGAAGCCAAAGCCCAACATTTGGATACCACGGGCAGCTATATAAGAGATTTGTCTTCAGCCAGAGTAGAGCTGTCGCGCCCTTATATGCAAGACACAACATACGAGGACAAGTATATGAGAGGGGTGTACAGCCGTATGCTTGAAGATGTGGAAATAAATCACGTTTTACTTCCATACGACAATGACGTCGTCCTGCCGGCGGATACGCTTGCCCTGTATAACAAAGCCGTGGATTTGCGGAACAGGTTGGTAAAAAACGGATTTGCCGCGGAAGGCTATGAGAAGAAACCGCAAACATCGGTTGTAATAGATAGTAAAGGCAGAAACGGATATATTGGCTGGACTGTTCCTCTCATGTTTCCGGCGAAAGTTGAAGACGCGATGTATAGCCTTGCTATAAATCAAATCAGCTTGCCCATAAGAACAGCCCAAGGCTTCCACATCGTTCAGGTGTTGGGTAGGCGTCCGGCTGTAGGCTCCGCTGAAATAGAACAAGTTATGTTTAACTTTACGCAAGTTCCACCCGATCGGAATCAATTAGACAGCGTTGGGTCTGTGGCATGGCGCGAATATAGGAAGATACATTCTCCGGAGGATTTCAATTTGCTATGCGAAGAATTTTCGAGAGTGATGCAAACCGGGGATGAAGGATGCTATGGCGGAATGGTCAACTTAGAATCTTTTCTGTCGCCTTCGTTTGTCAACGCGGCTCTGAATCTGAAAGAGGCAGGAGATGTAAGCGAACCCGTTTGGTCGGATTACGGATACCATATAATACGTTTGTTAAAAAAAATACCGATTTCGGATTACGATAATGTAAAAGGCGCTTTACGAGGCAGAATCGGTAGAGCAGGCAGAATGCCGGATATGACAAAAGAAAAACGCTTTAGAATGGCTGCCGAATTGAAACTGGTCATAAACGACAAAGCCTATTCAGCGTTGAATGACATAGCGGACGGCGTATCCCCTAAAGATTCCTTGTTTTTGGAACGGGTAAAAAACGACGATGACATTTTATTCTCATTTGAGAATGGCGAAAGCCGAAAAGTAAACGATTTCATTCAATATATTCGTTTTAGGCAGGACATGTTAAACGCGGAAAATAAGCCGAAAGATGCTCCCGCCGCCACCATATTGCAGGATATGAACAAATATACGTTATCGACCGATATACTGAAAGAATATTTTGAAAGTTTTTTATCACGTAGCCTCACCGATTATTATTACCTGACCCTTGCGGATCGGTTCACTAAATACAAGGAACAATTGGATGAACTTTCGGACGGACTATTGTTATTCGCTGTAAAGAATAAAAATATATGGGAACGTTCCGCTATTGATGAAAAAGGGTTATCCGATTATTTTAATAATAACAAAACAAAATATTCATTGGGCGGAACCAAGTACAGAGGATTGATTGTTTATGCCAAAAATGAGGACACCTTGATAAAAGCCGAAGCGATGGCGCAAAAACAAAAAAACCGCGACGCGCTTATCAAAGAGATAAGGGAAGCGTTTAACAAGGATTCTTTCGGCGTATTGATGGTTCCCGGAACGTGGGCTAAAGGCGCGAACCCGTATGTGGATAACAAAATATACGGAGGGGGTGATGTGACAGCGATGATGGGCTATCCGTTCTTTTTTGTCACAGGTGAATTCATCACATCGCCGCAAGATTATAGCGATGTCAAGAGCGCGGTGGAACAAGATTACCAAGATATACTGGAAAAAGAATGGCAAACATATCTGAATAAAAAATATGAAGTGAAAACCGATAAATCCGTATTGAAAACAATAAAATGAAAGATAAATGTCTCGTGCTTTTTTGTGCTTTGTTCTTTTTATTATCATGTAATAAAGGAAGCAACAGCGATATTGAACAAAAACAGTCGCCAATAGTGACCGTAAAGGATAAAACTTTGTATAAAAGCGAGCTGGACGCCATTGTCACTCACTCTCTTTCCGCGGAAGACAGTACCGCTATGGCGCAAGCATATATCAAGATGTGGATCAATGACCAGCTAATATATGAGAAAGCGCAAAAAAACGTGCTGAACAAGGAAGAAATCGACAAATTGGTCGCAAGCTACAAAAAGTCGCTTATCACAAATCTTTATAAGGAACAATTATTGAAAGAGCTGTTGGCTAAATCCGCCTCAAACAGTGATTTACAGGCTTATTACGAGCAAAACAAGGATCGTTTTAAATTAAAAGACAATATAGTAAAAGGATTATATCTGAAAGTACCGCTAAATTCAAAGGAATTAGACAATTTCCTGAAGTGGTATAAACAAGGTACGGATGCCGCCATAGAAAAGATTGAAAAAAACACCTTGCAGAATGCCGTGGCTTATGAATACTTTTATAATAAATGGGTAAATCTGAATGATATAACGGATAAAATGCCTTTGTCTATCAACAACGGGGAGGAGTTTCTTCGTACAAATAAGAATGTGGAGGCACGGGATTCCTCTTTTATCTATCTCTTGAACATAAAAGAATATAAACTAATAGGAAACGAAGCTCCTTATGAATACATAAAGAATCAAGTGACCGAAGTTTACACGGAACAACGAAAATCGGATTATTTGAAAAAAGTACGGCAAGACCTTTATGACAAGGCTGTTGCGGACAAAGAAATAACTTTTTATAATAAATAAACGATAAGTTCTTTTTAACGTTAAGAAAAAAGTGATACATTATCACTATATTTACGCCACTTTTAATAAACAGATAAAAATGAGACGAAAAACCAGAAAACTGATTTTATTGGTAATACTATTAGGTTCGGGTATTATGAGCTATGCTCAGAATAATATTATAGACGAAATAATATGGGTAGTAGGAGATGAAGCTATCTTGAAGTCCGACGTGGAGAAAGTGCGTTTAGGCATGTTATCCCGAGGGGAACGCATCGAAGGCGACCCGTACTGTCTGATACCGGAACAGCTTGCCGTACAGAAATTATTCCTTGACCAGGCTAAGATAGACAGTATAGACGTACCAAGTAATGTTGTTAGCAACGGGCTTTCCAGATACGAGAAAGGCGTGATAGACAATCTGGGATCGAAAGAAAAAGCCGAAGAATACTTGGGCGCTACCATGAGTCAGTTGAGAGAAGAATGGCGCGAACAAATACGCAACGAATATTTGGTTTCGGAAGTAAAGAAAAAGTTGGTAGGTAAAAAATCAAACCTTACCCCTTCCGAAGTCAGACGGTTTTACGCCCAGTTACCGAAGGATAGTTTGCCGTATATTCCTCCGACAGTGGAAGTGCAGATTATCACAAGAGAACCTGTTATCCCATTGAAAGAAGTAGATCAGATAAAAGACCGCCTGAGGGACTATACGAATAGGATAAATTCAGGAGCGACCGATTTTTCCACATTGGCTGTCTTGTACTCCGAGGATCCGGGTTCCGCGGCAAGCGGCGGCGAAATGGACTTTACAGGACGAGCCTTACTCGCGCCGGAATTTGCCAATGCCGCGTTTGCGTTATCCGATACCAAGAAAGTATCCAATATAGTGGAAACAGAATACGGGTTTCATATTATACAGTTGGTAGAGCGTAGAGGCGACCGCGCCAAATTCCGTCACATATTACTTCGTCCGAAAGTATCGCCGGAAGAAATAAAAAGAACTACTTTACTTCTCGATTCTTTAGCCACTGATATAAGAAGTGATAAAGTTACATTCGACGACGCCGCATCTTATGTGTCTCAAGATAAGGAAACCAATAGGAATAACGGATTGATGGTAAACCGTAAAGAAAGCACCAACTATGGTACTCCTCGCTTTGCGATGGAAGAACTGCCTCCGGAAGTAGGTAAAGTTGTCGGCAATATGAAAGTAGGAGAAATATCTTCCCCTTTTGTAATGAAGCTTCCTAACGGAAAAGATGTGGTTGCCATAGTGAAACTAAAGATCAGGATAGACGGTCACGTGGCGAATGTTTCGGACGACTATCAGATACTGAAAGAGATTGTGGAAAATAATAAACATGAAGAGATATTAAAAAAATGGCTTCAGACAAAAGTAAAAAATACATATATCAAAATAGATAAAGATTGGGTTAATTGTGATTTCCAGTATCCTGACTGGGTGCTAAGAAATCAAGCCAATAAGTAATCGCTCGTGTTTAAGAAGTTTATAACATACATCAAACAAAGGCATAGAATACCCCTTATCGGTGTTTTATGCCTGATTGCCATTTACGCTTCGGCTCAGGTCATGCTGTCTCCCCACGTAGATGTAGATATTTATCAGTCGCCGCAAAAGCCCCAGAGTCCGCAAAAGCCTCAACAGCCGGTAAAAAGCAAGGCTAAAGTTATAGAATTAAAAAAAGCGAAAGAATATTCAATACGCCCGGGTTTTGACTACCAAGTACTCAAAGATAGCGTCATCTTCTTTCATGACGGAGCTTTCCTTTTCTGTGACAGCGCTTACTATGACGACCAGAGAAACTCATTCGAGGCTTTCAGCAATGTCCGTATGGAACAGGGCGATACCTTGTTCTTATATGGAAATTATATGTATTACGACGGGAATACCAAGATAGTGATGTTTCGCGAGAATGTCCGCCTTGAGCATGGTAACGGGACGCTCTTTACCGATAGCCTGAATTATGACCGTATGATGAATATCGGTTATTACTTTGATGGCGGGTCGCTTGTTGACTCTTTGAATGTACTCACTTCTTTTTG
>JAISKQ010000111.1 GCA_031260865.1 Prevotella sp. | reverse complement strand
TAATTATATCAACAGAACCACAATAAAAGCATTTTTTTTACCATTTATGTTTTTTACCGCAAAACTACTGATATTTAATAATTTACATAGATTTTACCATTCCTTTTGACCATTAAGCCCACTTTTTTAGGTTTTGAGTTTATTAGCTTGCAAGTGTACAAGTTTACAAGAACGAAGAATGGCGCAAAAAGCGATGATGACTGAAAACTGTTACTTTTGTCACCTTTTTACAATTAGCTGTTGACTATTGACTGAAAAGAGGATATTTGGAATAGTTTGCTGAAAAAATATTTCCTTTTTATAATTAGCAGTTCACTTAAAAATGTATTTTTGTATTGTGAATCGAATGTCATGGGTATGAAAAAAATCGTTCTATTAATATACGAGTTATTTATTTTTGCTCCTATTTTTGTTTTAGCAACTATTATTACCGCGGTCATTGTTATGATAGGCTGCATTGTTGGCGATAGTACGTTTTGGGGATATTATCCTCCCCGCTATTGGTCAAAGTTGGCTTGTCGCTTAGCTTTATGTCGAATAAAAGTTGCTCGTCACGCATCGCTTGACCCTAAAAAGTCTTATGTATTCGTACCTAATCATCAAGGGGCATTTGATATATTTCTGATATATGGATATTTGAACCAAAATATAAAATGGGTGCAAAAACAAGAGCTGCGCAAAATTCCATTTGTAGGAAAAGCATCTGAAATAGCAGGTCATGTATTTGTAGATCAATCGAACCTGAAGTCGATGAAAGAAACAATCGTTAAGGCTGAAGCCCAATTGGGCAGAGGCTCTTCGATGGTAATATTCCCTGAAGGAGCCAGGACAAAAACGGGGAAAATGGGACGATTTAAAAGAGGGGCGTTTGTGATAGCCAAAGAGATGGATCTTGAAATAGTTCCGGTCACGGTGAACGGATCGTTCGACTTGATGAAGATACATACTTATTTGATAAACCCCGGTAAATTAGAACTGATTGTCCACGAACCTCTCAGCACGAAAACGCTGAATGATGACAATATGCAAGATTTTATAAGCAATTGCAGGGAAATTGTTCATTCCGGATTATGGGATAAAAACAAATAATATATATACTTCTTTAATACAAACACACAATATTATTATAACATGAAAAAAATTATTTGTATACTAATACTAGCCTTATTGTCTTCTATATTATACACTAAGGCACAAACAATTTCGTTGCCGGATGCTGCCGGTAAATATCTGTTTGACTTGATGATAAACAGAGGTGATATATCAAAATCCACTATGTATGGGGATAAAAATAACTATACCAAGTTATATAAAAGAATATGGTTGCCGTCTTTGCAAGAAAATCTAAAAAACGCGTCGGAGGAAGATAAAAAATCTTATCAGGAAGACATAGAAAATATCGACCAAATAGCTGAACAAAGTTATATCAGGAATAATAACCGTTGGGCTACACTAATGAAAAATGTAGACAGATTTAATATTACGTCTGAAACCGCGACATATTATAAGACTTTTTTTCGATTTTCACAAAATCAGGATGGTAACTATTCTTCTCAAGGAATAGACGTTTTCGTCAGCCTGGTTTACGCGGATAATATATATGCTTTTTATACTAATTTGCAATGGATCGATAACCGTTGGATAATAATGGAAACTGATCCTGAAATCTATCGATACACACAAGACGAATATGATGAAGTTATCTTTCATCCCGAAACAAACATAGAAGAGGCTAACAATGTCAGCTATGAGTATAGGAACGCGAATATCCCTGCGATGAGGAAATCTAAAACGATAACGTCGCCGAACGTATTCAACCAAAACATAGTAAAGTCTCTCAAAAAAGGTGTCGCGTTTGGCTCCGGTGACATATTCCTGAATGAAAAAGAATATATGGGGGTATCAGGAAACATTATAATTAAACAGTTAAATAAGAAGAAAGAGAAAGGCGAACTTGAAGACGAATTTTTGGCTGAAATAAACACCTATTTGGATAATCCGTCATCATTATTCAGTTCTGAACTGAAAGAGCCTTGGACTCAGCTTCAAGAAACTTTAAAAGAGGAATTTAATGGTGATATAAGTCATTTAACGCCATACGAAACCGTGATGGAAATATATAACTGGGATAATAAGTTTATTGAAATGAATAATATCACCGTTCGTACAAATATAAATTTTGAACAAAACGAACATAAAGCCGGTATTATTTTTGAAGCAATATGGTATAACGGAATATGGAAACTATCATACGTGCAACCTTACCCTTACGGAATAGACGCTGTGGATGATGCCACGATGGATGACGCTGTTCCTGAGGAAGATATTATATCTGTAAATGAATATTGAAGCATAATAAATGTTAGAAACATTATTCATATCCAACATACCGACAACATAATAATTGAATAACGCTCATTTTTTGTATTTTTGTGTTTTTACACTAATAATATTCAGCATGGAATCAACAAAGAATATATATTTACTATTACTAATCCTTACTATTGGCTTTGCCGGAATATCCAATGCTCATTCGGCGGATGTATCTGCTGTCGCCATGGTAAAGGGCGATATTACCACACATACCGTAGTTAAAGGAGAAACGGTGTATTCCATCGCCACTACATACCGTACAACCGTAGAACAGCTATACAAGCTGAATCCTAAAGCTGAACGAGGAATTAAGGCGGGAGATAAATTGTTTATACCAAAAGTAAAAGCCATCGCAGGATATAGCTCTCATATTATAGAGGCTAAAGAAACGCTTTACTCTGTATCACACATGTATAAGGTTTCGGCGGAAGACTTAAAAAGCGTAAATCCGGGACTAAACGAAAGCACTTTCAGTATCGGTAAAACCATTAAGATTCCGGTTTATAGCGGAGCCGGTTCATCTCGAATAGAATATAAAGTACGGAAAGGCGAAACTTTATACAGCATAGGGAAAGCAAATAATATATCCGAAGAAGCCCTTATGAAAGCGAATCCGGCACTCAAAGGAAGAGGACTCAAAGATGGTATGACTTTGATTATTCCGAGGGGACAGTTATCAAATATTGAGACCTCACACGCAACTAAGGGAGACGTTGTAAGGGTCGGAATTTTACTGCCTTTTACCGATAACAGCGGCAGCATACAGAAAGAAAAGCTCACCGAATATTACGAAGGTTTTCTGTTAGCAGTAAAAGAACTGAAAGAGAGAAAGCTGAACGCCGAAATATACACGTTCGACACAAACTCCGAGAAAGACACAAAACGGTTGGAAAACTTGTTGGAAACAAATGAAATGAACGGATTACATCTAATTATAGGAGGGGTATCAAAACAGCAGATAGATATTCTGTCCAAATTCTCGAAAAGGACAGGGGCTAAATATGTCGTGCCTTTTGGTACGCCTTCCGAGATAGTCTCCGATCCATTGCTTTTCCAGATGACGACATCACACTCCAACCTTTATTCAGAGACAATTTCTGCCTTTATCAAAAGGTTCAACAAGTATAATATCGTCTTTGTGTCGGAAACAGGCTCCGACAATAATAAGAAAGACTTTACCGAAGAACTGAAGAAAAGACTTACGCAGGTAGGGGTACAATTCAAGACTATGCCAAGCTCAAATGATCTGACGGAAACCCTCAAAGATCTATTAGACATATCCGGAAAGAACATACTGGTGCCAACGTCTTCATCCGAAGCGACATTAAGGCGGATAACGGCTTCCGCCAACCTACTTGGCGAAACCTCTATCACGCTGTTTGGCTATCCCGAATGGCAAACATATACAAGCCAAATAGATAATTTACACAAATTCAACGCGTACATTTACAGCATATTTTTCTTGGATGAAAAGCAAAGTGAGGTGCAAAACTTCGCCACACAGTTCAAATCATGGTACAATAAGAGCATGATTAATTCGTTCCCTAAATGGGGCTATTTGGGTTATGACACCGGATTATATTTTCTTACAGCGCTGAAACAGTATGGCAGCAACTTTGAAAATAATATATCAAGCATAAAAGTGCCTACGTTACAGTCTTCTATCTACTTTAAACAAGTAAATGCAAATGGGGGATATATAAATAACGGATTGTACTTCATCCAATACAAAGATGATGGAGGTATCGATAAATTTGACGTAAATAACTAAATGATTAAAAAATATATCTTAATATTTTTATGTTCTTCTTTTACCTTGTTGGTATTTGGACAAAAAGATGAGTTTAAGAAAGAATGGAATATAGGAGTTGGCATTGGCTCAACTTTTTCCGCTGTTGATTTTCAGCCTCGTGTCAGTACAAAAAACCGGATGCAATACCAAGGGGGAATAGCAATCCGATATTTGTCTGAAAGGAATCTGGGCATCATCGCCGAACTAAATTACAGCCAACAAGGATGGGAGCAGAATTTTAAGAATGATGACGAAAAAGAATTTCAACATTCTCATCAACTCAATTATTTGGAATTGCCGATCCTTACCCATATCTATTTTGGCAATAAGGTCAGATTCATTTTTAACCTTGGTCCTAAGATCAGTTATCTGATGAGTGATAGTGAGAAAATGAACGATGCGTTGGAAAGCTATCTCTCCGGTGGAAATGTTCCTGTAAATTTTATCACCCACCAATATTACCGATCGGCGGAACAAAAAATAGACTATGGCTTAATGGCAGGGTTAGGGCTTGAATTTAGAACGGGAATCGGAAATTTTACTTTCGAGGGTAGATATACATTTGGTTTAGGAGATATATATAAAAGCAGTAAAGCCGATTATTTCTCACGATCAGCCAATAGGGTAATGTCGGCTAAATTAACCTATTACGTCAAGC
>JAISKQ010000098.1 GCA_031260865.1 Prevotella sp. | reverse complement strand
GCATGAAAACAGTATTTGAACAACTCTGATACGAATAAGAACGCGGTTTATCATTTATATTCAAAAATGTTTGAGGTTGCAAAAATACATATTTTTTCGTAAATAAAATAGTCTTTTTTTATTTGTTGGTTTATTAAAGCTAAATAATTTAGTCGGATAGGTTTTTAAATTTATTTTTGTCTTATGGTTAGGTACAAAAAAGGGAGTTATGAGTTTAAGTAATAATGCGAATTAAGAGTTGAGAAACAGGTTCATTTAATCTATTTTGACACAACGGTAAGCAGCCGGATAAAACATCTTAAACGCCACGTTTATCTTATAAGACTATTGCTGTCAACCCCATCGGAAGTACAGGTCGTTTGCAACACTGAAATCTTATTCGTACCTTTGTCTCGTGGTATATTTATTGATGAGGAAATCTTTGCTAAGATAATTATTTTTAATTACTTATTGCGTAAATATGCTGCTTTCTTCATCCTTTTTTCTCCTTTTATAGACGTGAAACTTGGAGCGAAACATTAGTAAATAATATTATCAATACAGATGACATCGGAAATACAACCTGTTTACTCCAAACAAAGAATACGTTATGCCGTATTATCATTATTTATAGCGCAAGGTTTATGTTTTGCCAGTTGGGCAAGCCGTTTACCGGATATAAAGAAGGACTTTAATGTCGAAAGCTATCTTCATTATGGCTTATTGATGTTTTTATTGCCCATTGGTAAATTTGTGGCAATTCCGATAGTCGGGTTCTTGCTATCTCGCATAGGCAGTAAGAAAATAGTATTGATAAGCATTGTCGGATTTGCCTTATCCCTGTTTGCGGTGAGTATCGTACCCGGAATCACAGGTTTGGGCTTCGCGCTATTTTTGTTTGGCGTTTTTTGGAATATGACGGATATATCATTGAATACACAAGCGATTGAAGTTGAACGCATTTATGGTAAATCAATAATCGCCACGTTCCATGCCGGCTGGAGTCTGGCGGCTTGTATAGGCGCTGTTATTGGTTATATAATGATAAACTTAAACATCATTACATTTTATCACTTTATGGCGATGACGGCAGTTGCTATATTGATAATCTTATTGAATTATAAATATCTGCAAGAACCTGCCGTAGTAAAAGAGTCGGAAGAAGCTCAGGTTGAAAAAGCTCAGGTGAAAACGAAAGGGTTTCATATACCCGAAACGCTGCTTATCCAATTAGGTCTGGTATGGTTACTTGCGCTTATTGTTGAAAATACAATGTTCGACTGGAGCGATGTCTATTTTCAGTCTGTAATAAAGGCGCCCGAATCATTACAAGTCGGATTCCTTGTGTTTATGGTCATGATGTTTACCGGTCGTATGCTGGCTAATTACGCTTATACAATATGGCGGAAAAAGACCGTTCTGCAAATCGCCGGTACACTTATATTCATGGGGTTCATCACATCATCCCTTTTCATTGGCTATTCCGACAATATGATTGTTCAGGTCATTATCACATCGGTTGGCTTTATGTTTATCGGACTGGGTATATCCTGTGTAGTCCCAACCATCTATAGTCTTGTTGGAGATAAGGCGAAAACGCCTGTGGGCGTGGCTCTGACCATCATGTCCAGCATTAGCTTTGTCGGACCGTTTGTTTCGCCGCTTTTGGTAGGCGCCATTTCGAATACATACGGACCAAAATGGGCTTATTTAGTGATAAGCCTGGTAGGCTTATGTATTATAACGGTTGTCTCTTTCGGCAAGTCTTTAAGAAAATAATTCATATAAAAATGGCTATTTTCGAGATAGCCATTTCCTATGTTAAAGTTCCGGCATTATCTGTTCAGCGGTATTAATCCTGTTCTCAACATCTTCTTTCGTCCCGTTGAAAGGTCCCGAGCTTTCTATCTTGATAGTAGCCATAGCGGCTGCGAATCGCCCTGCCTCTTCTATACCTGCTCCTTTTGCCCTTTTATATAAATATCCTGTGACATAGGTGTCTCCACATCCGGTGGCGTCAACAACTTCGGTTGGTTTATATGCCGGTATTTTATAATATTGAGTTCCGTCATAGATAATAGAACCTAAGCTACCTAAGGTCACCAGCACTTCTTTTACACCCCAATCATATAATTGCCGCGAAGCTTGCTTTATATCCTTTATCCCGGTAAGTACTTCCATCTCAAAATCATTGACTTTCAGAATGTGTACATACTTCAATGTCTCCAGTTTATCTTTCCAATCTATCGGGTAAACGTCCTTGTCGCGCACTTCACGTAAGTAACCTTGCGAATCGACAGCTATAAGTCCTTTTTCTGACAAACTTTTAATAAGCTCCAACGGGAAATCATCAGCCAATAGCGCTCCCAACAGGAAAATATTAGCGTCTATATCCTCGAATGCCTTTACTGTAAAGGGATCAGCTTTAGCCAGAACCCGTTGTGTCCGATTATCTTGGTTTTCTCCATATATATTTTCAAAATAGACGGAGTGTTTGCTCGGAATCACATGAACATCCACCTGCTTGGAACGTAAATCATCTACAACAGCCATTTCGGATTGGGCTAACGATGTCACTAAGGTATAATCTATATCGTTAAAATGACGAATAGCGTGCGAAAAGTAAAAAGCTGTGCCACCGGGCATGTGTACTGTGCTTTTGGGTGTAACTACCTTATCTAAAGTGATATGCCCAACGCAACAAAGATCATATTTATGCATTTCTTCTATTTTTTGAATTGCAAAAGTAGTAAAATATTCAATATGAGAAGTTTGTTATACTAAGAAAATAGCAAGGAAGTAGTCCTCTCTTTTCGGTAAACAGTTGGCTATCATTAAAATTGTTGGTTAATAGATAGTTACGCAAAAAGGTAACAAAAGTAACAGTTTTCAGTAAATAGTTTACTAGAGTTCTAAAAGGTAACAAAAGTAACAGTTTTAGTCATCATCGCTTTGCGCTATTCTTCGTTCTTGTAAACTTGTACACTCAAAACGTTCTTTTTTGTTGGTGATTTTTTCTGCGCGCAATCACAGATTGCTTGCCTTCCTTTTGCCCAAAGCCGCAAAAGGAAGCAAAAACGCTTTAACGCCAACTTCATCTGCCGACCCGCTACGGGCTTAAAGGCTAAACGAAAAA
>JAISKQ010000067.1 GCA_031260865.1 Prevotella sp. | reverse complement strand
AAATATATTACCTATTGTTATGGAACAAAAACTATCTATTTATAATACCCTTACACGAAAAAAAGAACTATTCGAACCGCTTCACGCGCCTCATGTGGGCATGTATGTCTGCGGACCGACGGTATATGGCGATGGACATTTGGGACATGCCCGTCCGGCGATTACATTCGATTTACTGTTCAGATACTTAAACCACATAGGATATAAGGTGCGTTACGTACGAAATATAACGGATGTGGGGCATTTGGAAAACGACGCCGATGAAGGAGAAGATAAAATAGCTAAAAAAGCGAGATTGGAACAGCTTGAGCCGATGGAAATCGTTCAATTTTATACAAACAGGTATCATAAGGCGATGGACGCCCTGAATGTATTGCCTCCTTCCATCGAGCCTCATGCGTCGGGACATATCATCGAACAAATAGAATCCATAAAAGAAATATTAGAGAACGGCTATGCTTATGAAAGTGATGGTTCTGTCTATTTCGATGTGGAGAAATATAATAAAGATTATGACTACGGCATTCTGTCTCACCGCAATATAGAAGAAATGCTGAACACTACGCGCGAACTGGACGGTCAAAACGAGAAGCGCAGCAAAGTGGATTTTGCCCTATGGAAAAAGGCTGCGCCGGAACATATTATGCGCTGGCCGTCTCCTTGGAGCGACGGTTTTCCCGGCTGGCATATCGAATGTTCGACAATGGGAATTAAATATCTGGGAAAAGAGTTCGATATACACGGCGGCGGGTTAGACCTGATGTTTCCGCACCACGAATGCGAAATCGCGCAGAATACAGCTATGGAAAAGCATCAGGTAGTGAAGTACTGGATGCACAACAATATGATAACCATAGGCGGACAAAAAATGGGAAAATCGTTAGGAAACTTCATCACATTGGATGAGTTTTTTACCGGTTCACACCAACTGC
Organism: Prevotella sp.; assembly: GCA_031260865.1. Taxonomy (GTDB): domain Bacteria; phylum Bacteroidota; class Bacteroidia; order Bacteroidales; family Dysgonomonadaceae; genus Dysgonomonas. Next base: position 3,452 of record JAISKQ010000067.1, on the reverse strand, counting down.
TCACACAGGCGTATTCGCCAATGACAATCCGTTTCTTTATCCTTCAGGCACATTACCGCGGTACGGTCGATTTCAGCAACGAAGCCTTGCAAGCTGCCGAAAAGAGCTTATCCCGCTTGCTGGAGGCATACAGCAGAATTGAGAAAATAACGGCTTCGGACACGTCGTCAGTTGATGTGAAAACGATTCGCCAAAAATGTTACGACGCGCTTAATGATGACTTAAACTCAGCGATTGTAATCGCTCATTTATGCGAAGCCGGCACAACTATAAACTCGGCGGTGGCGGGGAATATAACGCTGACACAGGACGACATCGCCGAATTGAAAGATATATTCGACACCTTCTTGTTTTCGATACTGGGTATCCGTAACGATGCCGCGACCGGAAACGACAACGGTTATGAAGCTTTTGGCAAAGCGATGGATTTACTGTTGGATATACGCCAAAAGGCAAAAGAAAACAAAGATTGGGCGACGTCCGACCAAATACGGAATAAATTATCGGAAGCCGGTTTTGAGATTAAAGACGGTAAAGATGGCGCCGAATGGAAGTTGAAATAGAGACAAGGATTTTATCAACAATTTATCTGTAAAAAGATAACTGAAGATGAGGTAATGAGGTTGGAATATAAGAGGTTCCCTAATTTACTGAAATAAAAACGAACAAATGACCGCGAAAGATATACAAGCCGAACTGGAATCATATTCCACTCCTGAGAAAAAAGAGTTTCTCCCCTACTTCTTTAAGACGGGAAAAGGACAATATGGCGAAGGCGATCTGTTTTTAGGAGTGGTCGTTCCTCATACGCGAATAGTCGCTAAAAAACACAAAGACGTATCATTCGGCATTGTGGCGGATCTCTTGGACAGTGAATATCACGAATGCCGCCTTTGCGCTTTATTAATGCTTGTCGAACGTTTCAAAAAAGCGAAAGAACAGGAAAAGACTGAAATCTATAATTTCTATCTTTCTGTGACGAAGCGGATTAACAATTGGGATTTAGTGGATCTCAGCGCGAGAGATATTGTAGGTGAATACCTTGTCGATAAAGACCGTTCAACCTTATATAAATTGGCTGACAGTTCTTTATTATGGGATCAGCGGATAGCCGTTGTCGCCACCTATGCTTTTATCAGGCGTGATGATTATAAAGATATTTTGGCTTTATCCGAAAAATTATTGCGGCATAAACATGATTTGATGCATAAAGCCACCGGATGGATGCTTCGCGAGGTCGGAAAACGGGACAAAGACGCGCTAACGAGCTTCCTGAATCGTTTTTATAAAGAAATGCCCCGTACCATGTTGCGCTATTCGATAGAAAAATTCACAGCCGAAGAGCGCGCTTTTTATATGAAAAAATGATGAATTATCAGATACATACATTAAAAAACGGACTTCGTATTGTCCATAAACCAATCGAAGGAAACGTTTCGTATTGCGGTTTTTTTGTGAATGCGGGAACCCGCGATGAAAATCCGGATGAACATGGCATGGCGCATTTCATTGAGCACATGCTGTTTAAAGGGACTGCAAAACGCCGTTCGCACCATATCATCAACAGGATGGAGAATGTAGGGGGCGAACTGAACGCATATACCAACAAAGAAGAAACGGTTATCTATTCCATCTTTTTGGAACAGCATTTCAGCCGCGCCATCGAACTGCTTTCCGATATAACCTTCCATTCACAATTTCCCCTGTCTGAAATTGAAAAGGAAGTAGAAGTGATTGTGGATGAAATACATTCTTACGAAGACAATCCGTCGGAACTCATTTTTGACGAATTTGAGAACCTTGTGTTTGATAAGTCTCAGATAGGGCATAATATATTAGGCGATCCGGAGTCTTTAGCCACATTCAATACCCGGAAAGCCGAAACATTCGTAAGCAAGTATTATATACCGTCCAATGTCGTATTCTTTTCGCTTGGCAAAACGGATTTCAAGAAAATAGTATATTTCGCCGAAAAGTATTTAGCTGATTTACCGTCCTCCTTTCTCTCTAAAAACAGGGTGTCTCCACAGGAAATAGCTCCGATAGACAAAAAAGAAAGAAAGGAAACGTCCCAATCGCATGTTCTGATCGGCGGTCGTTCTTATTCTCTTTTCGACCAGAATCGAAGAGCGCTGAATTTACTGAACAATATATTGGGAGGTCCCGGTATGAATAGCCGTTTAAACATGTCCCTGCGCGAAAAACGAGGGTATGTTTACAGTGTGGATTCTTCCGTGACCCCTTATACCGATACCGGCGTCACAGCCATTTATCTGGGCTGCGATAAACAGAATACGAATAAATGTATCAATCTTGTCCATAAAGAATTGAACAGACTAAAGAGAGACAAATTAACTACCAATCAATTATTCGCGGCAAAGAAGCAACTGATAGGACAGATAGGGGTGATGAAGGATAATCATGAAAACCTGGCTTTGTCTTTAGGCAAAAACTTTTTACATTTCGACTATTATGATTCTCTTGAAGAAACGTTTGCAAAGATTGAATCAATAACAGGCGAGCAAATACTGAATGTGGCGAATGAAATTTTTAATGAAAATAACTTATTTTCTTTAATATATGATTAATTATTTTAACTTTGCAGTATCTATACTGGCTTTATGAAAACAATTACAAAAATATCTTTACTTATTTGCTTCCTTGCTTCGGGTATTGTTGTTAATGCACAATACATACCCAAGAAACGCCTTACATCTGATATTCGCGCAGGTATAAATTTGGCGGAAATGGATATCAAAGGCGCGAATATGTATAAAGAAGTAAAGTTGGGCGTCAACCTTGGCGTCAATATCAACTATAAGTTCTTAGGAAATATGCAGTTCCAAACCGGTTTTTTAATCACTAAAAAGGGATTGAAAAAGCATATAAACACATTGGATCGCCAACCTGTGGTTACGGTAGAGTATGATGAACATAACAACACGACGGGAAATTACATACAAATGCCTTTCAATCTGGGTTATGAGCTATACACGTCAAGGCTTTTCGCGTTTAATATCAATGCCGGGGCATATATAGCATACGGCTATAAAGGAAAAGGTACATACGCCATAAGAAGAACAACGACAAACACATACGAAGACGAGCCTCTTATTGAAAGGAGTGAAGGTGAATATGAGTCATTTACGCCTGAAAGATGGAAAAGACTGGATTATGGTCTTAATGCCAACATCGGATTTGTTTATGATATATATAGCTTCTGCGTAAGCTACGAATACGGTCTTTATAACATATCCCGAACCAATCCGGAGTTGAGAAACCGTAACATGTCCGCGGCGATAGGCTTCCGCTTTTAATCATTCTTCTATAATATTGTAATAGTGGCAAAAAAGAATTTCTATGTGGTCTGGAATGGCGTTAGACCGGGCGTGTATTCATCATGGACTGACTGTAAAGCTCAAGTTGACGGATACGACGGAGCTATTTATAAA
>JAISKQ010000136.1 GCA_031260865.1 Prevotella sp. | reverse complement strand
TTGCGAGGAGGAACGACGAAGCAATCCATATCAACTGTTTGGATTGCTTCGGGCAAGCCCTCGCAATGACGTTGTACGGTTTTTCTGCATTTGGGTATTATATCCCATAATCATTAAATTATTTATGAACATTGACTTGATTCCCTAATTATCAGTTGAATAATGAGGCAATCAGGTCGGGCTATAAAAACACGCCTTATGGCTACGGTTGTTTAGATAGAAAAATGAAGTGGCATGAGATTTTATTCGCTATAAAACAAAGATTTAGAATGTAATTTATTGTTGATTTTCAAATATTTATTAACTTTACTCCGACAATCTAATAACAGAAAGTAAGCAATACCATAGGACAAAGAGCGGACGGCGCGGTTTGACAAGGACGCGCGAACATGACCGTTATGAAACAACAAATATAAATGGAGACCGGAAACCATTTCAAAAACGGGGCAAGACATACTACAACGCCATAAGAGTAGAAATCTTAAATAAATAAGGAAATGAATATCAAATGTTTATTTAGACACCAATGGAATGGATGCAAATGCGAGAGATGCGGAAAAATCCGTGATGAAGGTCACGATTGGGATTTATGCGCGGGGAAATGCAAAAAATGCGGAACAAGTTGCGGGGTTAAGCATGATTTTCAGCCTGTAGCCGGTAAATGCGGAAAAGTGTGCTCTGTATGTGGTAAGGAAGATAGCTATAGCGTTAAGCATGATTTTCAGCCTGTAGCCGGTAGATGCGTAAAAGTATGCTCGGTTTGCGGTCAGGAGGATTACAAAAAGTATCATACTTATCAGCCTGTATCCGGCGAATGTGTAGAAGCGTGCTCGGTTTGTGGGAACACACAGAAGATAGGACATATATACAATAACGGTAAATGCACGCGATGCGGTGTTGATATTAACGCCCGCGCCCATGGTGGGGTTCCTCCCCTGATTTGGGCGGCATTGGAAGGCAATGTGGAAGAGGTGAAATCGTTGTTAAAGGGCGGTGCAAAAGTAAATATATTTACCGATGAAACACCTTTGATGGCTGCTGCCCGAAAGGGTTACGATTCAAATCATATAGAAATCGTCGAACTATTATTGGCACATGGAGCTGATGTGAACGCAACCGATATATATGGCTCATCGGCTCTACGGCTTGCTCATAGAAAAGGACTCTCAAAAATGGTCGATCTTTTGGCAGCCCATGGAGGCAAATATTTGGGCGCGTAATTAAAAAGGAAAAGGAACGTTTTGAACAAGTTGCAAGCGAGAGTTTATAGCATTGCTGTCAGTTTGCGAATTTCGGCAAAACGTTCCAGTATTTTTTTGTTTTGACGTGCCATTTGCATATTATAACGTGACTGCATATTTGTCAGAGTTTCGGCATCAACTCCCAATGCTGCTTCTATGAGCAAGGCATATTCAGCGCTTATCGGACGTTTAGCATTCAGAATTTCGTTAAGAACAGTATATGAAACGCCCATTTGAGCGGCCAGTTTTTTTTGCGCAATGCCTCGATACTCAAGTTCTTCTTTGATAATAGTACCCGGATGTGTAGGATGAAGAGGCGTTAATTTATTTGCGATCGTTCTCATAATGTTTTTATTTATAATGATTTGACAAATCAAGTATATTACAAATCGTGATAATGGTACTACACAAATGTACAACTTTTTTTGTTAAATTCGCAATAAATCGAATTTAATAAAAATTCATCCTCGTTCCCCCGAATCTGTAATCCATGTCGGCAACGGATCATAAAACGATGCCGACATACGAGTCGCATGCCTATACAAGCGGGAGTTCAGCCCGATAAGCGGCAATCTCCTTTACGGCAATTCCTTAATCCTTATATTTTTGAATTTTAAATAAGAGCCATGTCCAAGAAATCCGATATACCCTTTTTTGTTGAATAGTCCGGGATGTTCTTTGTGATCTATAGTGCCATCTTTTACAGCCTCTCTGATATTTCCATCCACGATAACCTTGCCGTTCAGGGTCACTTTAATATGGTCGCCATCAGCCACTATTTCTTCATAGTTCCATTCCCCATTCAGTTTGGGCGAGGTACGTATGGCGGGAATAATGCCATATACCGATCCATGAACCTGATAATCGGCAATATCCTTATATATTGGATGGTCGTGGTCTAATATCTGTATCTCCATACCGTAATAGGCGGCGTCTTTACCTTGTTCGGCACGGATACCCACACCATTGTTCGCGGCGGGAGTCAGTTGAAACTCGAAGCGGAAGATAAAATTCCCATACTCTTGGGCGGTATATAAATTTCCGCCAAAGCTACGGCTCGGATGCAATGAAATACAACCGTCTTCCAACCGGTAGTCAACTGTATTCCCCTGCCATTCGTGCATGTTCGTACCATCGAAGAGTACCTTGAATCCTTCTTTTTTCTCTTCAGCCGACAGTTGGAAAGGTTCGGGACTTTCTAATTCTTTCACATAGATATTTCGGTAATAGACTTTGCTGCCATGCGCCTGCAATTCAATCTGCCCTATCGCCGGTATGGGTTGAGCGCGATTCCAATAATTTTCCAATATAACGTTGTCCACTACCAATTCCCCATTCAACTTGACCGTTACTCTATCGCCTACCATCTTGATGTAGAAAGTATTCCACGCGCCCAACTCATTATCAGCTACTTTCATCGGCTTGCTAAGATTCTCGCGGTTGTTGTACAATCCTCCCGATCCTACTTCGGCGCCTACATTTTTCCTGCCGGTGTCCCATATCTGCACTTGAGGTGTCCCGCGCAAATAAACACCCGCGTCGGGCTCAGATCCCGCCGGGTCTAATTTCCAGTCAACGTACATTTCAAAGTTTTCATAATCTTTTGTCGTGCAGATATTATCAAATCCCTTACCTACGTAAGTCAGCAGTCCGTCTTCGACCACCCAGTCTTTGCGCATCTGTTCATCCGCCGCTTTTTGGGCTTTAGCCGATTCGTCCGCTTTCATACCGGGACGGGTCAGAGGCGTACCTACCAATCCTTTCCATCCGGTCAGTCCTTTTCCATCGAAGATGGATACAAAATCGGCTTCCTCCGGCATCTCACTCAGGTATTTTCGAATAGATTGACGCTGATAACCGGCATCCGGATTATTTAATACAGGCATCACCTTTTCCAGTAAATCTTTTACAGTCTTACCGGTAAACTTATTGTTCAACGCCAAGTTCATAACAGCAAGAGCCGCGTTTTGTTGTAAGGTCGGCACATCCAGATATTGTCCGGTCAGCAGCAATCCCAAGTAAGAATTGGTTTTGCCGAGCTGTTCCAGTATTTTGTTTTTTTGAATGTCGGTACGCGCGATGTCCAACCCTTGCTCCAACAACAGGCGTTGGTTTTCGCCCGATAATTGAGTGTTTGACGCCAATTGAATATATCTGTCGATGGCTTTGTCGCGATAGTCCGAAGCCGCTGTATTCCGACCAATCTTATACAACTCGTCGGAGACTTCGATACCATTCCAATCCAGCAAAGCCCGAAAAGCGGCGTCTTTCGCTTTTCCGCTTTCAGCGTAAAAACGATCCACCATGATGCCGAGCGCTTGGGTGTCTCCTGTAGTCGCCAACAACGGATAGTACAAATACCGTTTATCAGTAGCGGTCTTATTTATCTTGGAGGTTATAATCTCCAGTTTTTGGTTGGACGGATAGGATTTGATGGCCGCGGCTATTGCTTGCTGAACCGGCATAACAGCTTCAGAGGGAGCTTTTTCCAACAAGTCGTATAACGTAGTCAGGCTTTCAGGCGTAACCACATCCTTCAACGCCGTGTACGCGGTCGTTTTCACATCCGGTGTCCCATTGTTGATGCTGTTAGTCACTACATCGATATATTTATCAGCCCGGCGATGGGCTAACAATTTCAGTCCGGCCAGCTGTCCCGCTTCACCGGCTGTGGCGATGACCGGCGCCACAGCGTCGGAAATATCCCCTTGTGTGCTCAGTAACGCCTGGTAGGCTAAATCAACCGTTTGTTCATCAGCCGTATTCAACAATTCCGCCAATGTCTGGACTGCTTGTCCGCCTCCTGTTTTCGCCAGTGTTTGAGCAATAGCTTCTTTTAACTCAACATCACCGACAGGAAGCAATTTTATCAATACAGGATTCCCTAACCGCGCGATTGTTTCGCGTTTTTCGGGTAAATCACATTCATGCTCTAACCAGTTGACGATGTCTAATTGTATTTCAGGTTTAGCCTTTGCCAACGACCGGAGCAAAGCGGAATACATTTCACTTGTCGCGTAATCGGAAGCAAATGATAAAGCGGCGCGACGATAATTCCTGTCCGTATCCTTGAGCGCGTTTTGTACTAATTTCAACGCGTCGGCAGATTTTATCGCCATCAGAATTTCCAACGCCGCCTCACGGCTATGCGTTTGTCCGGCTTTAACGTCTTTTTCCTGTAAACTTTTAGCGGCTTTTTCCGCCTCTTTTGTATTTCCTTGCGACAGAACCCGTTTAATTAAAACTATATAGGCTTCGTTAGCTCCGTCCTTTTCTATCGTATATCCGGCTTGCTCCGCGGCAAGAGCCAGTTCGGGCAAAGAAGCTATTGTACCCGTACGGCTTAACGCATAGAGCACATCTTTCCGCAAATCAGGATTGTCGCCGGCTAATAAAGCCTTCAATCGCGATTCTCCACCTGACGCCCGCATCTGAGCAATAGCCAGGACAATGTCTTTCTTCGATTTGTCTGACGCGGCATTCAACGCGTCCAGCAAAGCCTTTCCCGCGGCAGGAGTATGAATGGACGCGAGCGCGCGGGCGGCGGGACCGCTCAATGATTCATTATTGAGATACGCGGCAAGTTTAGCCACCGCTTCATCTTTACCGGCTATTTCCAGTTGCCCGATGATAAAAGCCTTAACGTCAACGTCGTCAACCATGTCAAGCGCTTTGACGTAGGCATTGGCGGTGATTAATCTTAAAGTATCCTGTCCTTGAGCGGACACATAATGAGATAGCCCGCTAAGCGCGTATTCCACCGGGGAATTATCTCCTTTACCCGGAGCATTCAACATTTTCACCAGTTGAAAAACGCCTTCTTCTCCCGTTGTACTCAGGTCTTTGATTTGATTGTTGTATTGGTCTGCCCCTTGGGCAGGCATTTGGGCTAATACATCCGCCACAATCGTTTTAGCCGTCCTATTGGATGGGGACTGAGCCAAAACCGCCAAAGAGAGAATAAAGGAACTTATTATTAATAAATATATCTTTTTCATATATACCGTATTTTATGTTTAAATATTCCAAGGAGCTCGCATCGGCTGGTCTAACAGGCGGTTAGCCGCTTCATCATTAATAAATTCCAATTTGACCGGATCGAAATGCAATGTACGGTTCAGCCGTAAAGCAACAACCCCCATATTCACAATTGTCGCCGAGCGGAAGCCATTCTGTTCATTCAGGGCAAACGGCTTGCGCGTTTTTACGCTTTCGATAAAGTCGGTTACCTGCGCCTCCGGTTCCGGACAATCCGCCAACTTCTTTTCCCAGTCAGGAATATCGCACACAAAGTTTTTGTAAACATTGCCGTTCGGTCCTGATATGTATGGAGTGTCGGGATTACCATAATCGTCACCCCACAGCACAATCCGACAGCCATCTTCATAGGTATAAGTGATGGAACGCCAAGTGCCTATCGCGTCGGGATGCTGTTGAGGAGCATCTACTTCCACCTTTACCGGACTGGTATAGTCTTTGCCCAGAATATACTGCACAGGGTCTATATAATGCTGTCCCATATCTCCCAGTCCTCCGCCGTCATAATCCCAGTATCCACGGAAAGTCTGATGCACGCGATGAGCGTTATACGGTTTATATGGCGCAGGACCGAGCCACATATCATAATCCAATTCGGCAGGAATCTGTTGCGGTTCAAGGTATTCTTTTCCAAC
>JAISKQ010000329.1 GCA_031260865.1 Prevotella sp. | reverse complement strand
ACGCCCGTCAACAGAATAAGATCCTTGAGAAAATGGGGATATAATGACTTTGTCGCTCAGATTGATAAGAGGCAGTTCATTCTCAAGTATGTTAAACACGACTTCGGGACTCTGATTGTCAATTATGGTGCAGAACGGCTCACTACCCGGCTGGTTAAATTCTTTGACTGTGAGATTCGCGACCACCCCGCTGAACGGAGCGCAAAGAGTGGCGGCGTTCAGGTTATATTTTGCCATGACATAATTATTCCGGCTTTGCTCATAATTACTCCTTATCTTCGCTATTTTCATCACTCCCGCCGGAATTTTGGTAGAATCGCCAAGTGGATAGCCTTGCCCGATAAGCACATCTTGCAGATCAAGCTTTGCCCGTTCAAATGATTCTTGTGTTTGCAGCATCGCATTTTCCAGTTTGAACTTATCCAGTTCCGCCAATTTCTGACCTTTGGTTACCCTTTGTCCGTTCTTCACATAGATTTTGACGATAAGCTCTTGCGACTGAAATCGTAAATCCGCTTTGTTCATGGCCGAAACCGTCCCATTGGACATCAACTCATAACTGAAGTCTTGGTACTCCAATCGTTTTACTTTTACTTCCACCGGTTTGTCGATGACGGATTCAGTCGCTTTTTCATCCTTAGCCTCTTTCTTTTCCTTATCCGAAGAACAGGAATAAAATGCCGACAATAGCATTACACACGTTATTGCTTTCTTTATCATAGTTGTTTAGTTTTATATTTTCCACATATCGATTTCATTTGTAAGTTTATATTAAACAGGACTTTGCTTTATCCCATTTTTTATAAGCTTCGTATTGAGGCTACCTTTTGCTCGGACATACACCTATTATCGGAAGTAAAGTTATTAATAATATCTATTTTTCACCTAAGAGTACATGACAAAAAAAATAAAAACATTTATATTCTATTGACAATAAATATTTAGCAGGCTCTAATAATATTTTAATTGGCATTGATATTTTTAACATATTTCTCCGCATTTTTTTTCTTTAATTTTATCTTATATAATAGAGAGGTATAATATGAATAAATGAAGAATGGCGCGAAGCGATGACGTCTAAGAACTGTTACTTTTGTCACCTTTTTTAACAATAAACCATTCGCGGCACAAAGCGATGATTGAAAAGGTCTTTGAAATGATGATATAGTTACAAGTTACGAGTTACAAGTTACAAGGCAATGAGAGTATGGACGAAAAAAGAGACAGAGAAAGCAGATGGAAAAAGTGTTACTTTTGTTACTTTTTAGAACTCTTGTAAGCTTGAATCCTGAAAAGTGTTACTTTTGTCACCTTTTTTAAAATCTGGTACACTTGAATTCTTGTAAACTTGAATCCTGAAAACTGTTACTTTTGTCACCTTTTTCTACAAATTAGCTGTTGGTACTCATTGAAGACTGAAATTTTGCCCGAAGGGCAACATCTTCATAACCGTATGCAAGCGAAGCGCGGCTTACGGTGAATGAAATAAAGAACCAACGCTGTCTGAAAGACAGGACTTATACAAAAAGTATTGCCTTTCAGGCAACATATTAAGGGATTGTTATTAATCGCAGGTCGTCACTTCGTTGCAACCTACGGTTACGAAAATCAGACTTTTCAAGTCACGAAAACGAAGAATGGCGCGAAGCGATGACGACAGAAAACTGTTACTTTTGTCTTTTTTAAGTTTTGAGTTTACAAGCTTGCAAGTGTACAAGTTTACAAGAACGAAGAATGGCGCAATGTGGTGTTACCCAAAAACTGTTACTTTTGTCACTTTTTTGAGTTTACGAGTTTACAAGTTTACAAGAGTTCTATCAAGTTAGTAAACTTGAATTCTTGAACTCTAGTAAACTAAAGAACTGTTACTTTTGTCACTTTTTTTCAAACACGAAAGACACGGAGTTTTATTTCTCTCCCTTTGGGGAGATTAAGAAGGTTGGTTCACTGCCTGCTGAAATTTGGATTTATAACTTTTTGCTAAAAAAATATCTTCCGATCGATATATTATCTGATATTTATGTGATTTTTTAGCTCTTAAAACTTTACCAACCAAACAAAATGATTTACTTTTGTGGTGCGTTTTGGCAAGGAACGGATATTATGTAATAATTACTTAAGAGTCAATAAAATAAAACCTATATATTAAACAATTTAATTAATTATGGCTAATCAGAAAGAAAAGCTTTTCTCTAATTTTCCGCCGGTATCTACTGAAGAGTGGATGGCTAAAATCACGGCTGACCTTAAAGGCGCTGATTTTGAGAGAAAACTTGTTTGGAGAACAAATGAAGGGTTCAATGTAAACCCTTTTTACAGAAGAGAGAACCTTGAAGGCCTTAAAGCGGCTGATTCCCTTCCGGGTGAATTTCCTTACGTTCGTGGAACCAAGAAAGATAACGACTGGTACACTCGTCAGGACATAAAAGTGAATGACATCAAGGCTGCAAACGCAAAAGCGCTTGATGTACTGAACAAAGGCGTCACATCATTAGGCTTTTGTATTGATGGGGATGATGTAAACGCGGATAATATCAAAGCCCTGTTGAAAGGCATCTGTCCCGAAGCTGTTGAATTAAACTTTAGCACTTGCCACAACAAAGCATTGGATTTAGTTCAGATTCTTGTGGAATACTACAAAGAATCGGGAGCCGACTTGCTGAAAACTTTTGGCTCTGTTAATTACGATCCGTTCAAACCATTGTTGAAAAAAGGACGCGATGCTGCCGGATGGGTGGAAAAAGCTGCTGAAATAGTCAAAGCCGCCGCTCCGCTTCCACGTTTTCGTGTATTGGCGGTAAATGCCCACGCGTTAAGCGATGGCGGCGCGTACAACTATCAGGAACTTGGCTACGCTTTGGCAAATGGTAATCAGTTGTTGAGCGCCTTGGTTGAAGCAGGACTTGATCCCGCTTTGGTCGCTAAAAAAATCAAGTTTAATTTTGGTATTGGCGGCAACTATTTCATGGAAATAGCTAAATTCCGCGCGGCACGCTGGTTATGGGCTGAAATTGTAAACGCTTACCAACCGGTTTGTAACCATGACTGCACGAATAAATCGCCTGAAGGAACTTGCCGTTGCGCGGCTAAGATATATACACATGCCCAAACATCTACTTTCAATAAAACAGTATATGACGCGCATGTAAACTTACTTCGTACTCAAACCGAATCGATGTCGGCCACCATTGCCGGTATCAACTCTTTGACCGTGCGTCCGTTTGATGAGCCATACAAAACACCGGATGAATTTTCGGAACGTATTGCTCGTAACCAACAATTATTGCTCAAAGAAGAATGTCACATTGATAAAATAACCGACCCTTCCGCCGGTTCATATTATATCGAAAACCTGACCAAATCGCTTGCGGGACAAGCTTGGAAATTATTCCTTGAAGTGGATGAAACCGGTTTCTATGAAGCATTGAAAGCCGGAACAATCCAAGCCGCCGTTAAGGCTTCGTCGGATAATCGTTTCAAAGCGTTGGCTACCCGCCGCGAAGTTTTGTTGGGTACTAACCAATTTCCTAATTTCACCGAGAAAGCAGATAATAAGATTGTGGAAAAGGACGATTGTAATTGCGGTTGCGGCGCAGACGCTCCGTATTTGCCGTTACCTGTCAGCCGCTTAGGCACAGCATTCGAAGAGCTTCGTCTTGCGACGGAAAAACATGGCGCGCCTACCGTATTTATGCTTACTATCGGTAATTTGGGTATGCGTTTGGCTCGCGCCCAATTCTCCAGCAACTTCTTTGCTTGCGCCGGTTATAAGATTATCGACAATTTAGGTTTCGATACCGTTGAAGCAGGTGTAAAAGCCGCTCGCGAAAAGAAAGCCGATATTATCGTACTTTGTTCCAGCGATGATGAATATGCTACTTATGCTCCCGAAGCCCATAAATTAGTGCAGGGCAAAGAACACTTTGCCGTGGCGGGCGCTCCTGCTTGTATGGAAGACCTGAAAGCTCAAGGTGTAGAACACTTCATTAACGTGAAGAGCAATGTCCTTGACACACTGAGAATATTCAACTCTAAACTGGGAATTAA
>JAISKQ010000320.1 GCA_031260865.1 Prevotella sp. | reverse complement strand
AAACTCGCTCCAAACGCTGTTATATCCGAATCGGCGGATAAGCTCAAACACGTTTTCGTTTTACGCCTTTTTCGCCCTGCGGGTGCCCTGTCCATGAAGTAAACGGCGTTGGCTGACGCACGACAAGACCTCGATGACGCGTTAGTATAAAATAATAAAACCAATAAAATTTAAACAGGCTCTTAAAACTTAAAAAAGTAACAAAAGTAACAGTTTTCAGGTAACACCGCTTCGCTCCATTTTTCTTGCAAACTTAAAATCTTGTACTCTCAAAACTTATTACTCGTAACTTGTAACTCTTTACTTATTACTTAAAACTCAAAACTTCCAACTCATATATTTAGATAAATTTAGAATGAAAAAATGATAATTTTAGACATGTATTTTTCTGTTTTATTTATTTTTTAACAGGCAGCGATTCTATATAGGCAAGGTCTTGAACCTTAATTTTAGTGAGATTTTTTTGATTCCCAAGATAACGAAAATTTCCGAAAACCTGTTTAGAGCCTGTTTAAATTTTATTTTATTTCTATCTCCCGATGGCTGTTGACTGCTCACGGAAAGATTATATCCGCTTATTCTGCCACTTAGCCCGCGTAAGGTAGATGATGGAGAATATCAATAAAGACCCCCAATAGAAATATTCCACCGTCCAGCACCAAGCCACCGACATTTGTTTGTATACCACAATCCACAACATGGCAAGGATATAGATTACCATCGTAATCGTTTCCAGAATAAGCGCGGCCTTTGTGTTTCCTGTACCCGAAATGGAATTGAACGCCACCGTGCCCAACGCCGATACAGGCAGGGAGAACAACAGCACGATTAACGGCATGACCGTATCTTCGACAAGCGACGCTTGGTCGATAGGAGCTATGAAAGAAATCCAAAATTCAGGAGCAGCTAACGTTATCGCCATCATAAGGATGATAATGCCGAAGTTTAACAGAGCCACTCTCCGGATAAGCGGCAATACCCCCTTTATGTTTCCCGCGCCGATGGTGTTTCCCACCAATGTGTTTGCCGTGGTGGCAAGCGCGTTCATCGGAATAAAATACACCATGTAGAAACTTCGGACAAGGTTGGTTATTTTCAGTGAATCTTCGGAATGTTGCTCAATGGCGATGAAGAACATAAACCATGTGGACATGGATATAAGGTATTGTATCATTGTAAAGGAAGATATACTCAAAATGCTCCTTATTATGGACAACCTGAATTTCATCTTCACAAAACCATATTTTTCAAAATCGACTGTGGCAAAGGTATATACGACAAAAAACAAAACCGATATAGCTTCAGCCAGCACCGAGGCTATCGCCGCTCCTTCGATGCCCATTTCGGGGCAGCCCAACTTGCCGAATATCAGGGCGTAATCTCCTATGATATTGGCGACAGCCATTACGATGGCATTCAGGGTTAAGACTTTTGTACGGGCTATGCCGACATAAAACGCCCGAAACATCACATTGACAGCCGCGAAAAAGAAACCGTATATCCGCCACGAAAGGTATTTTTCCGTCGCGGCATACACTTCCGGAGACTTCATGAATTGGGATAGAACATTTTCCAGCAAGAAGGTGGAAAGAAAAAACAAGATAAGCGCGAAAAGCTGCAAAAACAACGTTCCTTGTATTACGATCTCGCCAATCCTTTTGTAATTGTGTTCTCCGTTGCGTCGGCTTATCATTATCTGGCTTCCGACACTGAACCCGAAGCACACGGTAAAAATAGCGATATAGTATAGCCCTGCCAGTCCCGAAGCGCTTTGTTCGATGCCGCCTACATGACCGAGAAAGAAAGTGTCGGTGAGCTGTACCACATTCTGAGCCAACAAGCTTAGCATAATGGGTACGCTGACCTTCCATATATCTTTATATGAATATACCATTGAGAAGTTACGAGTTACAAGAAAGTTTTGAGTTTTGAGTTTTAAGTTCAAAGTACTTACTACTCATGTTTTAGTTACAAGTTACAAGAAAGTTTTGAGTTTTAAGTTTTAAGTTCAAAGTACTTACTACTCATATTTTGGTTACAAGTTACAAGAAAGTTTTAAGTTTTAAGTTCAAAGTACTTACTACTTATTACTCACCACTTACTACTTATCACTCATCACTTATTACTTACTACTTACTACTTATTACTTATTAACTTATTGGTTTTGGTATCGGGGAATACCACCCATGGTTTGAAAGATTTGGCTTCTTCAAAATCCATTTGAGCATAAGACATAATAATGACAACGTCTCCCGGTTGTACCTTCCGAGCCGCTGCTCCATTGAGGCATATCGCGCCCGATCCCCGTTTTCCTCTGATAACATAAGTTTCGAGACGTTCCCCATTATTGTTATTCACAATTTGGACTTTTTCGCCTTCAATCAGGTTTGCAGCGTCCAGCAAATCTTCATCAATCGTGATGCTCCCGATGTAATTCAAGTTAGCTTCAGTTACGGTAACACGATGTAACTTCGATTTTATAACTTCTATAATCATTTCTATAATTTAGCTTATGCTTTATATACAATATTGTCTATCAGACGTACTTCCCCGCAATATACAACGACACATCCCACTATGTAGCCGGATTCATTCCAGTCTTCCACGGATTGCAACGTGTAGCCGTCCGCGATCTCATAATATTCAACCTCCAACCCGTCAAAAGAGTTGATTGTGTCAATCACTTTCTTTATCGTATCCCGCACCGAGAGGGATTGCGCCCATTCGCGGCTTTCAAAGAGAGTCTTGGAAATATTCACAGCCAGCTCCTTCTGAGGGGGAGTCAATCGCTCATTTCTGCTGCTTAGCGCCAATCCGCTCTGTTCCCTGACAATCGGCATCGGCACAATTTGCACCGGCAGGTTCAGTTGTTTTACCATTACCCTTATTATCGCCAGCTGTTGAAAGTCCTTTTCTCCGAAGTAGGCTTTATCGGGTTTTACAATATCAAACAGGCGGCTGACCACTTGCGCCACCCCGTTAAAGTGTCCGGGACGGTAAACGCCTTCCATCACTTTGTCTATCTGACCGAAATCAAACTGACGAGTATCCGGTTCCGGATAAATTTCTTCTTCAGTCGGAGCAAAGATAACGTCAACGCCAACTGTTTCCAGAAACTTTCCATCCCGTTCCAAATTACGCGGATATTTTATCAGGTCTTCCTTGTTATTGAATTGCGTGGGGTTGACAAAAATGCTGACCACACACACATCATTATCGACAATACACTGTTTTACAAGAGAAAGATGCCCTTCGTGGAGCGTCCCCATTGTAGGAACAAACCCGATCGATTTCCCTTGCGAACGTAAAGATGCAATTTTATCTTGCACTTCTTTTACGGTTTTTAATATTTCCATTTTTTAAAAATCAAAAGAGGATACAAAGCAAATAAATATTTATGTAACGACGAAACAATCAGCCCTTTTTGTTCCCTATTTTAACGAAAATAAATGCCATAAAAAATGGAAAATACACATAAAATAAAGAAAAGCAATATTTTGTGTTGCTAAATTTGCAAAAAACAAGATTTTTTTTTATTATCTTTGTAGTCTCAAAGAGAATATTTAAATGGGTACAAAGAAAATTTTATACATCGCACAGGAAATTACTCCTTACTTACCGGATTCACCAATCGCTACAAATTGTAGATATTTACCACAAGCTATACAAGAAAAAGGACAAGAGATAAGGACTTTTATGCCGAAATTCGGGAACATCAATGAACGAAGGAATCAATTGCATGAAGTTATCCGCTTGTCCGGAATGAATCTTATTATTGATGATACAGATCACCCTCTTATTATAAAAGTGGCTTCTATCCAGGCTGCAAGGATGCAAATTTATTTCATTGACAACGACGATTACTTCAAGCGCAAGCAGACCATCGCCGATGATAACAACGAAGAGTTTACCGACAACGACGAACGTAGTATCTTCTATATAAGAGGCGTACTGGAAACGATAAAAAAACTGCGTTGGATACCGGACATCATTGATTGCCACGGTTGGATGACCGCCCTCACGAGCCTTTATATCAAGACGGCATACGCCGACGACCCTTGTTTCAAAAATTCAAAAGTAGTATATTCTTTATACAATGATGATTTTAAACGACCTTTTAGTGATACATTTATCAATAAACTGAAATTTGACGGAATAGAAGATAAAGATATCGCGGATCTGACGGGCGTCGTGGATTTTGAAACTCTGTCCAATTTCGCGGTCAAACACGCGGATGGCGTTATACAGAGTGAAGAGACAATCAATAAAAATGTACTTGACAATGTAACCAAAGCCGGCAAGAACTTCCTCCCTTATCAGGGAAATGTGGATAGTTCGGTGGAAGCCATCAATAATTTTTACGAGAATCTTTAAAGTATCTAAAATAAATTCACAAAAATGCTGTTTTATTTCTTGAAAACAGCATTTTTTTGGATATTTGAAACCAATTTAATAAAACTCTAAATTTTGAATGAAAATTAAAGCATTACTGAATCTGGCAATAGCGGTCTTAACGGTCGCTTTTGTGGCATGTGATGATGATCTTAATAAGGTGGGAAATTCAATACAGCCCGGTGGCGACGATATATCCATAGCTATCGACACGGTCGCGATAACAGCAAAAACCGTTTCTCTGAAAGATTCGGTATATGCTTACACAGAATGGGGATTATTGGGTAACTACACCGATCCTGTTTTTGGAAAGGTAAGCTCCGACTATCTATGTGAGTTATACTGTCCCGAAAACACAGTATTTCCCGAAAAGACCATCTCTATCGATTCCACATTTATCGAAGTGCTTTCAGACCAATTTATAGGAGACAGCATATCTCCGTTTGGCATCTCCGCCTATCGATTGACTAAGTCGCTTAACGCCAATTTCTTTACCAATATAAAACCGGAGAAATACTGTGATATGACCAAGCCTTTGGGACAGGGAATGTTTACCGTATATAGCACTCCAAGCACCAGCGGCTTGAGAAGCTATATGCTTAGGGCAAATAAATCTCTCGGACAGGAATTTTATGATGAATGGGAGCAATCGAATGGCGCCACATTCAAAAACTCCGAAGCGTTGAAAGAATTTTTTAAAGGCATGTATGTCACAAATTCTTTCGGGTCGGGAAGTTTATTGAGTGTCAATACGACGATGCTTCGTATCTATTTTAAATACACCGGACGAAACGCAGACGACACGGCGGATTCTATCCGCGTCGGCATGTTCAGGTTAGGATTCACGCCGGAAGTTCTCCAATTGAATCATATTCAAAATTCAATACCTGAATCTTTATTCACCAACAGCGATACCCGCACTTATCTGAAAAGTCCGGCGGGAGTATGCACGGAGTTGACTATTCCGTTGGCCGACATAATGAAGAAAGCAAAAGAGACAGGAAAAAGTAATATTAAACTGAACGCGGCTAACTTTAAAATAAAAGGGTTCACGGAAGAAGAAGAAAATAATACACTCGGCAAGTCATCAACATTGCTGTTTATCAATAAGGATTCTTTGAATAATTTCTTCTTACAGAAAAAAATGCCTGATAACATAACCAGTTTCATGATGGAATTGTCTTCGTCAAATGTATATAATTTCATTTATGGAAATGTGAGAGGCAACGTTTCTAATAATTTAGCCAATATGATTAACTATTATATGACTTATTATAAGGATGAAACCAATATTCCTGATTTGAAATTTCTGATAATTCCGGTGTCCGCTAAAACTCAGGAGTCAACTTCCAGTTCGGGGTCGACGATGTACGTATATACTAATATTTATAATCAGATGAGTCCAACATCCGCTATATTCAGGACAGATAAAGACAATATGAAAATGTCCCTTATTTTCAGCAGCTATAACACTCAATACTGATATAAGATCATAAAAAAATAACAAAAATAAAACGAAAGAGCTTTTCGATTAGAAATATTCGATGGCTCTTTTGGTTTTAGCTTGTAATATTGCGATATTAGGGATTTTGATGCTATCTTTGCACTCTAAAGAGGACAGTTTTTAACTGTAAACATATATCTCTAAAATTATATCTTGCTGAGATACAAGCAATTCTACTAAAAAAGAGTTAATGGTATATATCATTCTAAAAGGATTATTTATTGGTTTCCTGTCATCAGCTCCTATGGGGCCTGTAGGAATGCTGTGTATCCAGAGAACCTTGAATGAAGGTAAAAAACATGGGCTTTTTACCGGAGTAGGCGCCGCGGTGGGCGATATGCTAATATCATTATTGGCGATTGTGGCGGCGTTGGGGTTAGGCTTCAGTACCGAATTTATACAACAGCACGAAGGTCCCTTAAAAGTGCTGGGCAGTATCGTCCTTATAGTCTTCGGATATATTGTTTTTAAGAAAAACCCTTCCCGAAATCTTACAAAGTTGAAAGAAAATCCGATGTCTTATTCAAAGGTTTTTGCTTCTTCCCTCATCCTTACCCTTTCCAATATCGCCACATTATTCCTTTATATAGCGCTTTTTGCCCGATTCAATGTTATCGACGCCGACAAGCCTTTTGGTTATGATCTTATCACCATCTTGTTTATAGGTATTGGAGCAATGTCATGGTGGCTGTTGGTGACATATTTAGTGAATAAATTGCGTGTACGGTTTAATCTGAGAGGCTTACAGATTTTTAATAAAATAATAGGTATATTGCTTATCGGCTTGGGTATCGCCGGCATTATAACCGGAACCCTGATGGGAATAGATTTCTTTTAGAGCCGGCTTCACTTCTTCTTAGCCCGCTAATCCTTGAGTTTTATTTTTATCCCATAGTAACGCGACATCAAAACTTCCGAATAAGGGTCTTCGCCATGTATATAGGTATTACCGATATACCGGTCAAACTCACATGAATCCAATCCCTGCCTCTTGGCGTTTTCTATTTCAGCCTCTCTTTGGCGCGCTATTTTTCTGTAATCATTTATCTCTTTTGTATTCAGATAAAATGTAAATACAAAACAGATCAGGCTTATTGATATGACGGTAAGTTTAATCTGTCTCAGAAATTTATACTTAAAATCAAGGTTGTGTAAACAAATGCCTGCGGCTATAATCAGAAACGTGACTACCCCGAAAAGAGCTCTGCGGGGAAAAGACGGAGACATCAGCATCGCGTACACGGCGGCTACGGCAGCCAACATATAGATAAAGATCAATTTCAGATTGGCTTTCTTTTCTCCACGAGGAAACCGATAATATACAATCAGCATTATCAGGCTGATAAGGATTAACGAACCGCTATAAAAGAAAAAGGTCAGCGTCCACGTAAATAAACGATAAACTAATGTGTATAAAGTAAGCGATAAGGAATCCCCTGCCCTTTCGTAATTGCCCGGCGCGAAAATCATCAGGGCAAAACCAATGATAGCGCCAATCAATCCTACAACAGCCCACACGGGAATACGCCATTTATGTGAACGGAAATAAACGAGAAATAGCAGGGCGGTCAGAATCATCGCCGCGGCTGTGTTTTCATTCGTCCATCCGGCTAACAGGCTTAGCGGAAGGATGCCTATCGATGCCGCTACCTGAGAAGAAAGGCTCGATTCTTTCCCCGCGAATAAGCGATACGGCAATAGGAACAACAATATAATCCATGTTCCCCACAAATAATTCGCAGCCCCTGTTATCCATAAGATAGTGTCGCCAAAAACGGGTTGCAGAAACCATATAGCCAAATTGATAAGCATAAACAACGCTATGCTGCTCTTTCCTCTCCCCTTGATGTGATAGTAGATAAGGAAGATATACGCCATATAAGCAAGCGCGTTCAGCAGATCCGCCATATACGACGGCAACATGAGCAATACCTGGGCTATGAAGTGAACCACGCTGCGCCCGCCCCACAGGTAATAATGATTGATTTGGGACTGTATCACATCGCTGATTGAGGAGACGCGTCCTTCTTCTCCGTATATATAGAGATAAGCAAAGTCGTCGGAAATAACCGGAGTCAGTATATTTAAGAACAATAATATAGAGAAGCATATTAGTATGGCGATAGCCCAACAAACAGATTTTCTCTTTTTATTATTGCTTAGTCCATATAGGAACAAGTCTATCTTGTCATAGGCTTTCCGGATGGAAGATATTCCACGTTCAAATGTATCCGACTGAATATTCATGTGTGAAGAATAAATTAATCATCACAAAAATACGATAAAAAACAAAAGCAGCAAGTGTAATACCTGCTGCTTTTGTTTTTTATCTGTTCAAGGTTTATTTGATTCTGTCTTATTTACCTTGTTGAGCGTCTTGCAACATTTTTTCGTTCGGCAGAATATATACTTCCACACGACGGTTTTGGCTTCTTCCGGCAGTAGTACTGTTGTCGGCAACCGGCTGAGTAGAACCAAATCCCTGAGAAACCATACGTTTTCCGGATACGCCTTTGGTCTGAAGGAAGTTATAAACGGATTGCGCGCGTTTTTCAGACAACGGATTGTTGACGGCGTCAGAGCCTGTATTGTCTGTGTGCCCGTAGATTTGAACGTCTGTGTCGGGGTTGCTATTCAACGAAGCGGCAAAGTTGGAAAGCGCGCTCTGAGAAGCGGAACTTAAAGTGCTGGAATTGGTGGCAAACAAGATACCCGATTCAAAGGTAACTTTGATAGCTTGTCCGTCATTGATGGACTCTACCTGAGCGCCGTTGATTTTTTCCAGTTCTTTCTTTTGCTTATCCATCTTATTGCCTATGATAGCGCCTGCCGAACCGCCTACGACGGCTCCGATGCCCGCGCCCCACGCCGCGCCTTTACCGCCGCCTATAATGGCTCCGATACCTGCGCCTAACGCGCCGCCCGCACCTGCGCCAATACCGCCGCCTTTAACTGTATCGCTGGCTCCGCAACTAGGTAATAACAAACAACAGCTCAACATGATTGCTGTCAGAATTGAAAGATGTTTCATAATTAAAATTTTTAATTTAAATAATTAGTTTGTGATATATTTTTATTCAAATATTCCTATTGAATCGCAATAAGCGAGTTCACCCTGTATTATGAAAGAAATATCTTCCGAAGAAAAATCGCTTATCTTATCTTTTTGGGTGTTTTTGAGGACATAAGCCACAATTTCGTCTTCGTCGATGTCAACTATCGTATCTTCATCCGAATCTTCGTTCAGAAAACCTTTTTCATCGTAAAACTCGTAAACGATATCAATGACATAATTGATTTCGTCGTTCGAGTACTTTCCTTTGATTTCTTGCGGAAGATAGTTTTGTATGTATTTTACAGCGTCGTCTTCGTCGTACTGTATCAGTTCTTTATCATTACTCATAGTGCTGTGTATTAAGAAGTATTCTTTAGTTAATATAACAATGATATTACTTCGATGTTCAAAGGTATTGAATCTTTTTATTTATTTGATCTTTTTCTTTTAGAATCTGTTTAAACATTTTTCGTTTTGTTGCTAAGTTGGACTATTAAAACAAAAAAAGGTTTAACGGCGTGTATTTATTTTTAATGATTATGGGATATAATACCCAAATGCAGAAAAACCGTACAACGTCATTGCGAGGGCTTGCCCGAAGCAATCCAAACAGTTGATATGGATTGCTTCGTCGTTCCTCCTCGCAA
>JAISKQ010000132.1 GCA_031260865.1 Prevotella sp. | reverse complement strand
GGAGCTGTTGACCTTGCTGAGATGTATATTTGACAAAATCGGAAGGGGGACAAAACCAATCAGGGGCATTTTCAGGGGCATTCCATGCTGTTGTATCGGCAATTAAGGCATTTATATTTATAAGTTCATTCCTCCATATTTTAGATGCTTTTAATTTCAGAAAAGCTTCATATTCCAAAGTGAAATGTGCAGATTTCCAATATTTCCCTTTTATTGCCTCTATTTCACTATTAGGTAATGGTATTTGAGTCCAATATTCAAAAGCTTTATCAGGATTTTCCGTGTTGATTTGAAAACATCCCGAAAAGAGGAGGATGGATATAATGAAAACGAATATGGACTTTTTCATAATAAATAATTTTTTGTAGGTTTTTCAGTATATCATTTTATAGCCGATACCTCTGATGTTTATAATTTGTATTTTGGAGTCGAGGGATAATTTCTTTCTCAACTTTACCATAAATACATGGAGGCTACGCGTATTGAAGAAGCTGTCGTCGCCCCATAATTCCATCAATATAGCTTTGTTCTCAACGATGTTATTCTGATTGAAACAAAGACGTTCCAGTATGGCGGCTTCGCGATGGGAAAGAATCTCTGTGCTTTGAGGGTGGGTTAACTTCTGTTGTAAGGGGTCGAAGGTATATTCTCCGATCTGATAAATTTTATCTTGCGGTATTTCTGTTTGTACGCGGTTTAGTAACGCTTTTATACGGATTATCAGTTCTTCCATGCCGAAAGGCTTTTTCAGGTAATCATTTCCTCCGATTTCAAAGCCTTGCACAACGTCGTCCGTCCTCGATTTGGCGCTTAAGAAGAGGATTGGGGTTTGCCTGTCGCTTTGCCGTATCAATTGAGCCATACTAAAACCGTCCATTTTGGGCATCATAATATCAGCCACCACAATATCCGGCTTTCGTTTGTGAAACATAGCCAATCCGACGTTCCCGTTTTCGGCGCATTCCACCGAGAACTCTCTCTTTTCGAGGGCGTCTTTGATTATCATTGACAAGGCGGGTTCATCCTCCACGAGTAATACCTTTATCGCGTTCATCCTATAATTATTTTAAAACAAGTACCCTTTCCTTCCGTACTATTCACTTTTATTACCCAGCCCTGTTTGTCTATTATGGTTTTTACATAAGATAGCCCCAGTCCATAGCCTTTTACGTCATGAATATTCCCTGTTGATACCCGATAAAATTTATCGAAAATCTTATTCAGGGAGCTATTGGGTATTCCAATCCCGTTATCCGTAACAGATATGATGGTTTTATTCCCTGTTTGACCGGCTGATAACTTAATATTCACACTCTCTTTGGAATATTTAATCGCGTTTTCGATCAGGTTGCTTATTACATTTTCAAAATGAAGTTTATCAGCTTCTATTTTTAAGTCTATCGGTTGAATATCAATAGTAAACGCAACGGGTTTAGATGCGTTCAATAAGAATTTATTCTTTTGGTTTTCAAACACTTTGTTTAGTTCTATATTTTCTTGTGCCAACCTTAGATTTCTCCGTTCCTCAACCGACATCGTTAGAATTTGCTCTACCAGACTGTTCAGATACATGAGCTGCTCACGCGAAATGGTCAGGTATTCATCACGCTTTTCGGGGTCATCCCCCATGCCGAAATTCTGCAAGGCATCCACAGCGGCATAAGTTACTGATATCGGCGTTTTCAACTCATGGGTCATATTGTTCACAAAGTCGCTTTTGATCTCATCTATTGTCTTTTGCCGTAATATGATTTTCAATAGATAAACATACGTTGCTATCATCAATATGACCATCAATACAGAAACAGCGACCAATCCCCACATATCTTTGAAAATATGCCACTTCGGATTTTCCATATACAAATAATATGAATAGGTATTATCCTTCAGTCCGTCAAGGGTATATTCCGTGCTGTTTTTTATGTCAAGAGTCCGATTTGGGATTTGGTTTACCAAACTATCTCCTTCGGTTGTCTTGCATTGGATTATATGTGGTATATTCAAGCCTTGGGCGGATAAATCAGATGACAATATGCTGTCAAACCGAACCATATTCAATGGTTGGATACTCGCTACCGCCGATAGAATGCCTCTTTGAATGTTTCCTGTCAGATATTGTAGGTCGGCATATAAAGAATCCGAATTGTTTTCCCCGTTCGTGCTGTCACGGGAAACGCTCATACTGAAAGATGCTTGGCCATGAGACTTAGATGAGAACGAGTCTTTATGAATAGTCACTTCATTTTTATTGGTTACTTTCAAATTCTCTTCTTTCTCTTCTTTTTCTCCCGATATATAAGTCATCCTTATGGCTAACTCTTTCAATGTAGTGCTTTCGATTGTGTTCTTTATTACTGTTTCCATTTTCTGGTATTGCTGATTATGAAAATTAACCAGCCAATATACTTGATAAGAACATACTAAAATAAGCAATCCCAGTATAACGATGGCAATAGATTTGAGACGAAACTTCATTTTATTCTCTTTAGTCATAGCAAAAGTAAGGAATAGTTTTGTGACAAAAAACAGTGATAACACTAAATAACAGTACCTGTTGTCATTCAAATTATTAAATGTCTTTTATTTTATTAAGAAACTGTTTAAATTTTACCAAAATATATTATTACACCTTTTTTTTCGTCCATTTTTAGGCTCTTTTTGTCTAATTTATCCTTTCACTCAGCTCAAATAGCCCGCTATTATCGCTTCG
>JAISKQ010000317.1 GCA_031260865.1 Prevotella sp. | reverse complement strand
GGATGAATAAGTTTGCCTGCGATGCAGGCAAGTGGTAGAGGATGATGGCACTCGTTTACAGTACGCTGAGCGTACTGCCTATATAGATAGGCTCTCTAACGAGAGCGGGTTTAGCTTCTATCTATTCGATTGAAACAAGAATGTCTTTGAAATGATGAGTTACAAGTTACGAGAAAATGAAGAAGAATGGCGTGAAGCGGTGATGACTGAAAAGTGTTACTTTTGTTACTTTTGTCACCTTTTAAGTTTTAAGAGCCTGTTTAAATTTTATTTGGTTCTATTATTTTATACGAATGCGTTATCGAGGTCTTATCGTGCGTCAGCCAACGCCGTTTACTTCATGGACGGGGCACCCGCAGGGCGAAAAAGGCGTAAAACGAAAACGTGTTTGAGCTTAGCCGCCGATTCGGATAGAACAGCGTTTGGAGCGAGTTTTTTCGTTTAGCCTTTAAGCCCATTGCGGGTCGGCCTATGAAGTGGGCGTTAAAGCGTTTTTGCTTCCTTTTGCGGCTTTGGGCAAAAGGATGGCAAGCAATTTGTGATTGCGCGCAGGAAAAATCGCAACAAGAAAAGAACCAACGCTGTCTGAAAGACAGGACTTCTGAAAACTGTTACTTTTGTCACTTTTTAGAACTCTAGTACACTTGAACTATAGCAAGCTAAAGGACTACTTACTACTGTTGACTGAAAATGGCTGTTGTATATCTTACAAAAAACAAATACCTTTGAAACCATAAAAACAACTAAATATATGAAATACAAATCGATTATGGCATTAATTTGCGGAGCTGCCATGTTTGCCTGTAATTCCACCGGGAAAAAGGCAGATACAGACCAAGAAGCTCCTATCATCGGAAAGTCGGCGGTAAAAGTTGACAATGGGCTTATGACGCCGGAAGTTTTATACAGTTTCGGCAGGGTATCGGATGTTCAGGTTTCTCCCGATAAATCCAAAATCCTATATGGAGTAACATACGTGAGCGTTGAGCAGAACAAAACAAACCGTGAACTGTTCACGATGAACGCGGATGGTTCCGAAATAAAGCAAATAACCGAGACGCCCAAAAGTGAGAATAACGCGATATGGGTAAAGGGCGGAACGAAAATAGCATTCCTGTCCGGCGAAAGCGGTTCTTCTCAAATCTGGGAAATGAATCCTGACGGTACAGGACGCTCGCAAATCAGCCACATTGAAGGAGACATCAACGGATTCGCTTATTCTCCCGACGGTGAAAAGATAATGTACATAAAGAATGTAAAGTTCGGCGAACGTACAGTTGACCGCTACAATGACTTACCCAAAGCATCGGGGCGTATCATCGACGACCTGATGTATAAACACTGGTCGGAATGGGTAGAAGAAATTCCTCACACCTTCGTGGCTGATTTCGACGGAGCTAATATGACCGACGGAACAGACATCCTTGGCGACGAACCATACGAATGTCCGATGTTGCCATTCGGAGGCGTGGAACAATTGGCGTGGAGTCCCGACAGCAAAACGATAGCATACACTTGCCGTAAGAAAAAAGGGTTGGAATACGCCTTATCCACCAATTCCGACATTTACCTGTACAATATAGAGACGAAACAAACATCGAATCTGACGGAAGGAATGATGGGATATGACACAAACCCTGTATTCTCACCCGACGGCAAATATATCGCGTGGCAAAGTATGGAACGCGACGGTTACGAATCCGACAAAAGCAGGATGTTTGTAATGAACCTTGCGACCAACGAAAAGATATATGTAACTGAGAACTTTGATTACAACACCGATTACCTTGCTTGGAACGAAGATAATCAAAGCATCTACTTTGTGGCTTGCGTGGAAGCCAAAACGCATCTGTTCCAAGCGGATATACGCACTAAAGAGATAAGGCAAATAACCAACGGCGATTATGACTATGTATCTTTCGGCATAGCAGGAGACAAGCTGATAGCCCTTCGCCATTCATTATCAAAACCTGATGAGATTTACTCGGTGAATACCGCTTCCGGTGAAGCGACCGAATTAAGTTTTGAGAATAAGGATATTCTGAACCAGCTGACAATGGGCAAGGTGGAAGAACGTTGGATACCGACCACCGATGGTAAAAAAATGCTGACTTGGGTTGTATATCCACCTAACTTTGACCCGAACAAGAAATACCCTGCCCTACTCTACTGCCAAGGAGGTCCGCAAAGTACCGTCAGCCAGTTTTGGTCATACCGCTGGAATCTGCAAATAATGGCGGCAAACGGCTATATCATTGTGGCGCCAAACCGTAGAGGCTTGCCCGGATTCGGACAGGAATGGCTGGAACAGATAAGCAAAGACTACGGCGGCCAGAATATGAAAGACTACCTATCGGCTATCGACGCGTTGGCAAAAGAGCCTTTTGTGGACGCGGATAAATTAGGCTGTACAGGAGCAAGCTACGGCGGATTCTCCGTATATTGGCTCGCGGGCAATCACAATAAACGTTTCAAAGCATTTTTGGCGCATGCCGGCATATTCAATGTGGAAGCCCAATATTTGGAAACAGAAGAAATGTGGTTTGCCAACTGGGATTTAGGCGGTTCTTTCTGGGACAGGAATAATTCCATCGCGCAACGTTCTTACGCGAACTCTCCGCATAAGTTTGTGGAAAAATGGGATACTCCTATTATGATTTCCCACGGAGAATTGGATTATCGTATCCTTGCCTCACAAGGCATGATGGCATTTAACGCGGCAAAACTAAGAGGAATACCTGCCCGTATGCTTATTTTCCCGAATGAAAACCACTGGATTTCACAACCTCAAAACGGAATATTATTCCAAAGGGAGTTCTTCCGCTGGTTTGATACTTT
>JAISKQ010000304.1 GCA_031260865.1 Prevotella sp. | reverse complement strand
CACTTCATAGGACGACCCGCTACGGGCTTAAAGGCTAAACGAAAAAACTCGCTCCAAACGCTGTTATATCCGAATCGGCAGCTAAGCTCAAACACGTTTTCGTTTTACGCCTTTTTCGCTCTGCGGGTGCCCCGTCCATGAAGTAAACGGCGTTGGCTGACGCACGACAAGACCTCGATGACGCGTTAGTATAAAATAATTGAACCAATAAAAATTTAAACAGGCTCTTAATACTCAAAAAAGGTAACAAAAGTAACAGTTTTTAAGTGTACTAGATTTCAAGTTTACTAGAGTTCAAGATTTCAAGTTTACTAGCTTGTTAGAACTCATTACTCAAAACTCATTACTTACTACTCATAACTCAAAAAGGTGACAAAAGTAACAGTTTGCAGTCGCCACCGCTTCGCGCCATTCTTCTTGTAAACTTGCAAGCTTGTAAACTAAAAAAGGATGATAGGACGGATTGTCGGCGATAAAACGACCTCGAAGGGGTCGTATGTTTATAGCAAAACACATACCGTCTGCATTCGACCCCGCAGGGGTCGTATAGATAAGATTTTGATATTAGCTATAAACATACGACCCGTTGGGTCGAAACAGTCTATTAAGTAACGAGTAATAAATATTTTGAACTCAAAACTTTGAACTTTTTTAAATTCTTAATATTCTTTCTATGAACTATTCCAAATATATCATAGACCTCTTCAGCGTATAGGCAACAACTAATGGTAAATTATTTTAAAAAAGGTGACAAAAGTAACACTTTTCTCCATCTGCTTTCGCTGTCTCTTTTTTCTCCATATTCTCTTTACTTAAAACTCATTACTCAAAACTTCCAACTCATATATAGACAATTTTGTTTTAAAAAAATGCAGTTTTCGGCATGTTTTTTTTGATTTTATCCATCTTTACAAACTACAAGGGAACGAACAAGAGCGCGGATGACGCGGATTCTAAAGATTCGCGTCAAGAAACAAGCATAAACACAAAAAATAAACATCCAAATCGTTTGTCAAAGCCATTTTTCATCAAACAAGACGCCATTTAAGCTTTTTTATTTACATTATTGAAACGTTTTGTATAAATTTGCAGCAAGTAATAAGACTTGCACTCACTTATGGACGAAAAGGAAAAATTGAAAAAGAATAAGAAAAGAACAGGAAAGTACAACCATAAAAAGATCGTCAAAGGTCTATGGATTGCTTTCGCTTGTCTTATCGGGGTAGTTACAATTCTCTTTACCCTCATCAGCACAAGAGTAATTGGATACATGCCCGATGTGGAAGAACTGGAAAACCCCATAGACAAATATGCCTCGCAGCTATATTCCTCCGATGGCGAGCTGATGGGCACTTATTCCATGGCGAAGAATAACCGTATATACTCCAGTTACGAGGATATTTCCCCCTATCTGGTGCAAGCGCTTGTAGCCACCGAAGACGCCCGTTACTACGACCATTCGGGAATAGACGCTTACGCCCTTGCGCGCGCGGTTGTCAAAAGAGGATTATTGATGCAGGAAAGCGGCGGAGGCGGAAGTACCATTTCGCAACAATTGGCTAAACTGTTGTATTCACCTCCTTCCGAAAACGCTCTTGAACGCGTATTACTGCGTAAACCGATTGAATGGGTGATAGCCGTCAAACTGGAAAGATACTATACCAAAGAAGAAATCGTAAACCTGTACCTCAACCAATTCGACTTTCTGTACAACGCGGTGGGCATACAATCCGCCGCGCAGGTTTATTTCAATAAAACACCCAAAGACCTCAAGATAGAAGAAGCCGCCACACTGATAGGCATGTGTAAAAACCCTTCTTACTTCAACCCGAAAAGATACCCCGACAGAACGAAAGGACGTCGCAACGTGGTATTGGAACAAATGTACAAAAACGATTACATAACAAAACAACAATACGACTCGCTTTGCCGCACCGAGCTTAAACTGGACTTTAAAAGGGTTGACCATAAAGACGGTATCGCTCCTTACTTCCGCGAATACATCCGCTTGACCATGTCCGCCAATAAACCCGACAGGGATAATTACGCTTCGTGGCAAACAGAACGATATACACAAGATTCGATAAGTTGGGAAACAAACCCATTGTACGGCTGGTGTCATAAGAACAAGAAACCCGACGGCTCAGATTACAACCTGTCCACCGACGGGCTGAAAATATACGCGACCATTGACTCGCGTATGCAGAAATATGCCGAAGAAGCGGTGGCGGAACACCTCAGCTTAGAATTGCAACCCGACTTTGACAGGGAAAAGAAAAACCGTCCCAACGCTCCGTTTTCGAGTATAGTGCTTAGGGAAATGAAGTTGAACGCCGACACCATCATGTACCGCTCGATGAAAGTCACCGACCGTTACCGAAACCTGAAAAAGGAGGGAATATCCGAAAAAGAGATATATCAAATATTCAAAAAGCCGGTGGACATGAAGATCTTCTCGTGGAAAGGAGAAATCGACACCATTATGAGCCCTTGGGATTCTATCCGTTATCACAAAGGACTTTTGCGTACCGGATTTATGTCGATGGATACCCACAACGGTAATGTGAAAGCATACGTGGGCGGCATGGATTTCCGCTATTTTCAGTACGATATGGTGAATATGGGACGCCGACAGGTAGGTTCCACCATCAAACCTTACCTGTATACCCTGTCGATGGAAAACGGCATGAGTCCTTGCGACCAAATGCTGTATGAACCGCAAACCCTTATCACCGAATCGGGTAAAGAATGGACGCCGCGCGGAGGCAAAGCATCCAAATTCGGCGAGACGGTAACGATAAAATGGGGGTTGCAAAACTCCGACAACCTTGTCACAGCCTACCTGATGGGACGTACCACACCATACGCCTTTGCTCGTATGTTGCATTCGTTCGGCATCACCGGCAAGATAGATCCCGTGGTTTCCATGGCATTGGGCACGCACGATGTATCCGTGGCAGAAATGGCCGCCGCGTACACTTCTTTCGCCAACAAAGGGATACGTTCCAATCCGGTATATGTAACCCGTATCGAAGACGCGTTCGGAAACATCATATCCGATGCTATATTCTTGCCGATAATGGATGAAGTATTCAGCGAAGGCTCTTATGTGAAAATGCTGGATATGCTCCGCGGCGTAATCGATGGCGGCACAGGCGGGCGTATCAGACGCAATTACGGCATCACCGCGCCTATGGGCGGAAAAACAGGTACGACACAAAATAACTCCGACGGTTGGTTTATGGGATTCACTCCTAAATTGTCCACAGGATGCTGGGTAGGCGGAGAAGACCGCCCTGTATGTTTCGACCGCACCGCCGACGGGCAAGGAGCCTCCATGGCATTGCCTATCGTAGGCTTGTTCTACAAAAAGGTATTCGCGGATAAAACATTGGGATACAGCCAAACTGACCAATTTGAAACGGTAAAGGGATACGGCGTATGCGACAAAAACGGGGATGAAGACGTTCCCGACTCGCCGCCGCCCGCGCAGATAGATAATATCTTTAATTAAGAATAGCCGGTAGTTGTTGACTGATAGAAAACAAGCCATTATTCTTATTGCTACCTAATGACAAAATACATACCCATCGCCATAGGTCTCTTGCTCCTGCTTGCGGGCGGTATCTATTTCGTTTTCAGCCCGGAAGAGTCGGCGTTGTTTCCACAATGCCCTTTCCATACCTTGACGGGGTGGGATTGTCCCGGCTGTGGTTCGCAACGGGCGATCCATCACTTACTGCACCTGCGGATCAAAGATGCTTTCCTCTGCAACCCGCTATTAATGATGGCGATACCATATGCTGTCGCAGGTATCTATCTTGAATATTTAGGGGGAAAGAAACGTTTTCCCAAAGCACGGAAAGCCCTGTTTGGAAAGACGGCTATCATCGTCATCTTGATACTGATTATACTGTTCTGGATTGGGCGAAATGCTGTCTGAGACCGCGTGTTAAAGAAAGGCTACCTAATAACACAAGTAACCTTTCTGTTTTTCATCTATACTCTTACTTCACAGCCTCAACGGTATAGCCCAGTTTATCCAATTGGAACAATAAACCTTCTTCGCCTGCCAAGTGCAACGCGCCTACGGCTATCAGGCTCGAATTGTCCTTCATTATCTGAGGCAATTTGAGCAACCATTTGTTGTTACGGTCTTTAACCAACGCGTTTTGCTGTGCCTGGGATGTTTTACACGGATCGTCCGGATTGTTGAACGACAGGTCGTACATCGCTGACAGTTGACCCGCCTTGTAATATACGTTCAGCTTGTCGAGCAGGTCTTTCGACGAATCACTGTTTGCCACCGCACAAGCCAACGACTCCGCCTGATCTTTCAACGGTTCCGCGTCAAAAAGGGCATATATCTGGTCTTCGACAGTTTCAAGTCCCAGCACAGGTTTGCCTTTTTCGGTAGCGACGCGTTGCACATAAGCGTCGATAGCTTCGTGGGACATCGGGTTAAATTCCGGGTAGAGCTTTGTATACAACGTGATGGAGTATATCATCGAAATCATTCCGGGTTTGAGTTGCCCAAACTGGTCGAGACCTACCGTAAAAAGCTTTTTCAGCCCTTCGTCCAACTTCGCGTAATCCTCCGCCGACAACAGGCTGCCGTATGTTTCGCCTGCCGGCAGCAAAGCTCCTTGCTGCAACTTTGCCTGCATAGCCGCCTGATCGGACATCAACAGTTCGCCGACCGCCTGATTGGTACTCTCCAAAACAGCTTTCAGCCCCGGTATGCTATCCACAAAGTTGACCGGTATCAGGTGATGCGTACCCAGAATATAAGAAGGTTGCTCCAAACCGTTCCCCGAAACTTTCCATAGCAATGCTCCACTGAACTTTTCGTTTTGCGCGGTCAGCGTCCCTGCCAAAACGAACAATATGATCGCTGTTAGAGTTGTGATAAGATTTTTCATAATTTACCTTTTTTATTTAATATTAAACACTATCAATCTCTTTCTAAATCTTCTATTTCCTTAATTGACTTTTGTATTTGTTTGATATTGTCGAAATACATAACTTTATAGAGAATAAACGAAATAAGAAATGTAACCACAATCACGATGGCAAGGGTAACGAGAAACACAGAAGTGTCCCGATAGATTGCCATGTCGCTATCGTTCAATACATCCTGCATCATCTCCGGTATGCCGTAATAAATGTAAGGCACGAAAAAAACAACCGCCCCTACCGATCCGAACAGAATTTCGTACTTGATAAATTTCTTATACTTGATAACCCGCTTGGAAACCTCCAATATATTCATTTCCGACAAATTGATCGCTTTCAGGAAACGGAGTTTGTACCTGTACCAAAAGAAACCGATCACCACCAAAGCGATATAGATACTCCCCGGTATGTAATGCATATAAAAGAAAAACACACCCGCTAACGCGCAGGGTATGAGCAACCATAAATACAACTTATCATATTTAATCAGTTTTTCAAAAGCGCCCTGACCCTTGTTATCCAACATTTTCCGAATCTTCTGTTCATCTATTGTCGGATTGATTTCGGCTTGCTGCCATGTTTTTTTTAAATTATCTAAATCCATATCCCATTTGTTTATCATTCATTAGACATTTGCTTCAGTTTATCCTTTATGCGATTTAGCTTGGTAGCCACATTCGTTACCGAGAATCCTATTATCTCCGCTATTTCCTTGTACGGTTTGTCATCAAGATAAAGCAATACCAAAGCGCGTTCAATTTTGCCTAAACGGTTTATTAGCTTATATAATTCCTGTATTTGTTCATTATTATCCACAACATCGGGTATATCCATCGATATATCCACGTATGCCACATTCTTGTTGCTTTTGCGGTAAAACGACACACATGTGTTCAGCGCGATACGGTAAATCCACGTGGAGTACTTACTTTCGCCTCTGAAAGATGGAAACGCTTTCCACAAGTTTAGCACAACTTCCTGATAAAGATCCCCGATAGGATGATCCTTGTCCACATAGAATGAGGTCACTTTATAGATGATACCTTCATTCTGCCGTATCATTGCCATAAATTGCGCGTCGTTATTCTGTGTTTCTTTCATTTATCAGGATTGTATTATTAATATGTCGCATAAAAATCCGTTTTGTCACAATACCGTGTGTTTTTTTACTCAAAGAAAAGGAAAAAAATCACAGTGAGCAATCAACGGCGAATTACAAAAAAGTAACAAAAGTAACAGTTTTCGGGTAACAGTAGTAAGTAGTTTATTAGAGTTCAAGTTTACAAGTTTACTAACATGCTATCACTCATTACTCAAAACTCATTACTTACTACTCAACTCAAAAAGGTGACAAAAGTAACACTTTTCAATCAGCATCGCTTCGCGCCATTCCTCTTCATTTTCTCGTAACTCGTAACTGCATCCATCATTTCAAAGACCTTTTCAATCATCGTTTTGTGCCTCGAATGGTTTATTGTTCAAAAAAGGTGACAAAAGTAACAAAAGTAACAGCTTTCAGAAGTCCTGTTTTTCAGACAGCGTTGGTTCTTCTTTGTCGGCGATTTTTACCGCGCGCAATCACAGATTGCTTGCCTTCCTTTTGCCCAAAGCCGCAAAAGGAAGCAAAAACGCTTTAACGCCCACTTCATAGGACGACCCGCAATGGGCTTAAAGGCTAAAC
>JAISKQ010000287.1 GCA_031260865.1 Prevotella sp. | reverse complement strand
CGTCGCTGGAAAAATAAGCTTGCGGATCTAAGTAAATCGCCCATTTGGGATTCAAATTGAAATTTACGCGTGCACCCAATTTACCTACTATTCCGTCATGAACAGGATTGGTATTACTTGCAGTAGCATGTATCCATCCACCTCCCAAATAAGGTATGATATCCACCTTATTTTCTTTGTAGTAACCTTGAAAAAGATTTGTCAAGTTAGCCATCAAGTCAATAGTAGCTGCGCCATAGTTGAAATCCTGCCAAAAACCATTACCTACCGTTTTAATGCCGCTCCAATTCGGTTGTCCATCCTTATCGAAGGTTACGCCAAGTGGATATTCTCCACGACTTCTGTCTTCTCGCAGGTAACGTTCTTTCAGTTCACCTCCGTGGCTTACTTGGTAGTTATATCCTCTTAATGGCCCTCCGGTTAACTGTAAACGTGCACCAAAATAAGGGGTAAACCATTTTCCTACTGAAAGTTCCCCTGCAAACCGAATGCGATCGCCAAACGGTTTATCTTGATCTTGTTCAGCTTGTAATATACTGGGGCCGGCTCCTAAAGATATAAACCAGTTATTTTTTGCCTTACTAACGTTGGTTGCTACCTGTTCGTTATCTTGAGCAAAAATAGAAAATGTAGTTACAGATAAAACTACCGCACATAATAAAATAGTGAATCTCTTCATAAATTTTTTTAATACTTTTTATCTTTAATACTTTTTATCTTTAATATTCTTTATTCTTCCGAGTTATACCCGTATCCATAACCATACCCGTATCCATAACCATATCGTCCTTTGCCGCCGTCATTGAAAGCATTCAATACCAAATTCACGTTTTTCAGTCTTTTTTCGGCATAGATATTGTTGACTAAAGAAATAGCATACTTCGGAGTATAATCTTTCCGTACAACGAATAGCGCAACATCTGAAATCCTGTTTAATAAAAAGGCATCGGATACACTACCTATCGGAGAACTGTCAATGATAATATAATCATATTTTTCCCGGAGTTTCAAAAATAAATTGTCCAACGTATCTTCAATCAAAAGTTCATTCGGATTAGGAGGTACAATTCCTGATATCAAAATATCCAGGTTCGTATTATTGATGTTTTTACTAATCAACTTGTCTATGTCTTTTTCTTCTCCGGTCAAATAAGAAATTAAACCGGCCGTTTTTGGTAATCCTAAGTAAGGACCTATTTTAGGACGGCGGATGTCTAATCCTACCAGCAATGTTTTGTATTTCAAAGAAAAAGTCATGGCTAAGTTGATAGCTACAAAGGTTTTTCCTTCTCCACTGATAGTAGAAGTGATCAATATATTCTTTTTCTTCGGATCCTCTAAAAGGAACTGTAAATTGGTACGTAGTAAGCGGAATCGTTCTACGATAGCGCTTGTAGAACGGGGCGCAACCACCAAAGTATCTTTAGACTTGGAGACAGGCAATGATACAATTACAGGAACATCCGAGAAACGGCGTACTTCCTCTTCTTCTGCTAATTTATAATTGAGAAAATTCCGGATACTGATGATAAAAAACGGAAACAATAATCCGGTAATCAAGCAGAAAAAATAGATCAATGAT
Source organism: Prevotella sp. (assembly GCA_031260865.1). Lineage (GTDB taxonomy): Bacteria > Bacteroidota > Bacteroidia > Bacteroidales > Dysgonomonadaceae > Dysgonomonas. Next base: position 4,809 of record JAISKQ010000287.1, on the reverse strand, counting down.
TGACGTGGCGAAACGATTCCTCCGGCTAAAGGTGATTCCAATATCTTGGCACTTGGCGCCGTAACAGCCAATGTTAAATCAATACTTTCTTTCCGTTTCAACAAATCTGTAAAAAGATTGGATTTTACTGTCTGTTGGCGGATTAATTCGGCTAATTGCCGTTCACGGCGGGGAACATCTTGTAGATTGGTTGTGTATTCCTCACTTAAGTTTTCATATTCTGTCTTTTGGTTATTCAATGCATATTTCACAACTTGAATATTCGTCCGGATGTCTGTTTTTGACAAGCGGATGCGTTCATCTGCATCTTTAATACTTGGAGATTCCGGAGTAGCAATCGTCAATAATCTTTCTCTTTCCAAAACCATTTGGTTATATTGTCCGATAAGAGACGTTAAAGAGGCGCTTAATGAACCGAGTGAAGCAGGTAATAAGTCATCCTGATTTTTAGTCACTTCCTCTTCTAAATAGGAGAGTAACAGTATATCTTTTTCTATTTCAACTAATTTCTTTTCGTATGCATTATTTTCAATGACCAGCAACTCCGATTCGGCTTCCATACCATCAATAATATGGTTTTCCCGTTTATAGTCTTCTATTTCTTTTTCAGCGGATATCAATTCATCGGTCAATGCATCTACACGGCTTCTAAGAAAGTGAGAAGCGCTGAGAGCCGCTTTATTTTTATCGTCCATCGTTTCCCGGTTGTATGCACCGATTAACTTTTCGAGAAAAACTTCGCCTCGTTGCCTGTGAATTTCTTTTACGGATAGTCGGGCGATCGTTGTATTCTTATCATTTAAAACAATAGACAATTTTGCCATATATCTTTGAGCAACCCATAGGGGAGGAGTAATCTCTATATGCAAGGGAGTCTCCTTTTTTAAGGAAGAATGTGCATTATTCGACAGGAGTAATTCTCCTATCGGAGTTTCTACGATAGCCGGTAAAGAAAGAAACTCATTTAAAATTCTTTGAGGACCGTACTGACCTTCTACTCTAATCGTAGAGTTGGGAGTAAGGGATATATCAAGGGAGATTACAGTTTGGAGAGCAGAAAGAACTTTATTATCCACATACACATTAACCGGTGCGGATAAATAGAATAACCTGTTGGAATTACCGTACAATTCCGTATTCTTAAACTTGCCTTTGATAATATAGTTAATGAAAAGTTCCTGTTCACGGACTACTCCTTCTATCAAGTTACGAGAGCGGATTATTTCTATTTCATTTTCTACATTCGTATTATTTTCAAGGACTCCCATCTTTTCAAAAACAGATAATTCGCTATTACCCAAACCTCCCCGTTTACTATCCTTCAAGATGATACGCGATGATACATTATATATGGGCGTAGCATAACGCAAATACACGTATCCTCCGAAAAGGAATACAAGAATGGAAAGTAAAAACCAATACCAATGGATGAGAAAATTGATAACAAACCATTGGAGGTTCACTTCTTTCTCCTGATTTTTTGAGTGCGTTTTATGTGTGTTATTTTCCATTACCCGGTTTATTTCTTTGTAAGTAAAATAACGATGCTGGTTGCACTTAACAAGAGCGAACCAAGGCTCACTAAAATACTTGTCTGGGAACCAATATCAGATGCTTTTGCCCTCGTTTTGTTGGGGATCACATAAAGTTCATCATCCTGATGCAGGTAAAAATAAGGCGATGAAACGATTTGTGCATCACGAATGTCAAGAGTAATAATTTTTGTTTCACCATTCGGTAAGGTGCGAATCAATTTCACGTCGTCCCGCTTTCCGTAAATAGTCATATCCCCTGCCAACGCCAACGCTTCCATAATATTGATATGGTCTTTATTGACTGGATAAGAACCCGGACGATTTACTTCTCCCAAAACAGAAATTTTGAAATTTAATAAACGTATGGTGATAATAGGATCTTCTTTCAAATACCTGCGAAGCGATCCTTTCAAATATTGGCTTAATTCCTCTTGCGTATAACCTGCCACAGTGATCATGCCCAATACCGGAAAATCAATCTGCCCTGCTTTATTGATCAAATAGGTTTGTTGCCCTACTCCGCTATTTAAATCACCACCGTAAGTGGTAGCTGTAGGCTGAAGCGGCAAATTGTAATTAGATGCAACGGATGGTTCACCCGTTACATTTATTACAATTGACAACACATCATCCGGTTGAAACCGAACCGTTTTATCCTTAGCCGGAGACAATATCCGGACTTCCTCTCCTTTTTCCCCTGTTTGAAGATAGGGAACCTTCTTATAGGAAGTACACGAAATACTCCCGATAATTGGCAACAGACACAAGAAAAAAGACAAAGGACTTAGTTTCATAGATTGCTCTCTTTTTTTGAACTTCTTTTTTTAACTAAGGCATAACCTCCTGCTAAAGCAGAAAGAATTAACAAGCCTTCGCCAACAGGTCCGGGATTTCCCGTGGGTTTCTCTATAGCCCGCAAAGGAGCATCATAATCATCATAGCCTCCTTCTTCACTTTCATCTGAAAGAACCGTTAAATCGTTTTCCTCATAAATCCCCTGAGCTGAAATTACTACAGACGCAAATGCAAATAGTAATGTTAATGCAAGTGTAATTGTTCCCTTTTTCATTTTAATATTTTTTTATTTGATTGTTTCCTTTAATATAAATATACTTCTGAGAAAGAAGCTAACTGAGCTTCATTGATTATATTCAAAACAGCATCTTTTTCAATAATGAGAGATCCTGAATTGAGCAATGTTCCTATAGATACTTCCGTATCGGATGAGATTACTATTTCCGTATCAGCAGGTATTATAACACAGTTATTTGTAATATCTATAACAGGAACACCTTTATCATCTTTTTCCTTATTTAAACCAGGTATTTCGCCCCACCAGTTGTCCGGATTATTCCATTTATTATCAACGGGGTTTTCTTTGAAAATAGATGCGGCATACACGCGCGCAACAAAACGATTATCATCCCGTGACGAATTATCTGCTTCGAAAGTATAAGATTCCTTCAATAAATCAATGAACTTATCCGGATTGGAGTTGTCTATTAGGCGGAATATAACTGCTGATGCATTTGCTACTCCCGACATTAGCGCAACACTGAATGCATATTCCTTGCCTGTTTCTAATTTTACCGATAGAGGAAAATCAACATAATAATTACCCGGTTCATAGGGACGCTTGTCTTTCAACAGTTGCCTGCCATCGCTGCTTAATGATGCAAATCCCAAGGTGTATTCACGTTGCGGAAGTGCATCAACACTCGCTTCGTATTTGCTTTTCCGCGAATTATCAATAAATAGACTTAGTGTTTCTTTATAAGTAGGAGAACTACTCAAAGATAAGCTGAATCTATCCCTTTGTCCAGGCCCAAAATTTGTTTGGGCCTGGACATAGAGGGGTAAACACATAATGAATAAAAGAAAATATCTCATTTTTCCATTATTTATTCAATATTTTGGAAACATACGATTCCGAACCTGTTACTTTCACTACGTAAGCGCCGGTTCCTGCTAACGGATAAGATTGTTCGCTGGAAGTAGCTACTCCACGGCTGATTACTTGTCCGGATATGTTATAGATAGAAACCTGATCGCCTACCTTGATATTCTTTACATAAGCGGTATTGTTTTCGACACGTACACTTATCTTGGATGTAGGTGTTTGGATACCGGTAACACTACCGAAGTGTAAAAACAAACGATCATCTGTTGATGCCGAAGCATTGAATACATAATCTCCTTGTGCTAAATTCTGTATTTGATTGGCATCCTTGTCTATAAGATAAATATCTTCATCGAATCCGGAAAAATCAGAAAGACTGATAGTGTAAGTACCTTCTTGATATACACGTAAACCTACAGGGATATCACTGTCTATCGATTGGTATTTATTTGCTCTCATTGGAGTATTTCCTAACAGTGTATAGAATTCTGCCGGTGCGGAATGATTAAATAGTTTCGGTGCATCTTCACCTAAACTGTATTTATTAGAATAGCGATCCGATTTTCTTACTGACAGTTTATCCGAAGAAGTAGAGCCTTCACCTTGCAAACTCAATTCAACCAAATTAGTGGGAACATTGCTTGACCGGTATATGTTATCTGTAGTATGTGTAAGTCCGCTATGTTTCCAATATAGGCTTATCGCATGTGACCCCTCCGTAATATCTTCCGCATCTTCTCCTCCAACTTGAATAAAATAGCCTGCATAGGGAGATAAATTTGCACCCACACCGTTTTCGAGTTCAACATAGTCATACACACCATCTCCTTCTCCTTTTGCATTTGGAATATAAGCATAGAGAAAAGTTATTTGTTTATCAATAGAGCCACCCTCCACGTCATAAGATGTGTGTTCCGGTAATAGTGTATAAGTTGCTGTTCGGTTACTTCCCACAAAGTTCCATCCCCATTCGTCTAAGCCGGTAGCAGCATTTTTGTGAAATACTACATTTTCGGCGTCCTTATAATCAGATACTGTTTCTGTTCCCTTAAGATTACTTGCATTTATTGTGCTGGTCGTAGGATAGATTTTATCTATAGTCGCCTTACTATTTGCCGGAAAAACAAGGGTTGCATCCGTATCAGATCCAACTTCTTCGCTGTCGATGTATATCATATAGGCAACACCGGCTTTAAGTTCGGTAACATCTATCCAATTGTCATCTACTTTTCCTTCCGCAGCTCTCTTTTGTATATCATACGCCCAAATTGCATAGTCTGTATTGTACGTCAGAGAGTTTAAAGTAGCCAAATTATTAGCATCAGCAGCTAATTTAATGTCAGCTACGTTCACGTCAAAGGGTAAAGAGAATAC
>JAISKQ010000284.1 GCA_031260865.1 Prevotella sp. | reverse complement strand
CGTCGCTGGAAAAATAAGCTTGCGGATCTAAGTAAATCGCCCATTTGGGATTCAAATTGAAATTTACGCGTGCACCCAATTTACCTACTATTCCGTCATGAACAGGATTGGTATTACTTTCAGTAGCATGTATCCATCCACCTCCCAAATAGGGTATGATATCCACCTTATTTTCTTTGTAGTAACCTTGGAAAAGGTTTGTCAAGTTAGCCATCAAGTCAATAGTAGCTGCGCCATAGTTGAAATCCTGCCAAAAACCATTACCTACTGTTTCAATGCCGCTCCAATTCGGTTGTCCATCCTTACCGAACGTTACGCCAAGTGGATATTCTCCACGACTTCTGTCTTCTCGAAGGTAACGTTCTTTCAGTTCACCTCCGTGGTTTTCTTGGTAGTTATATCCTCTTAATGGACCTCCGGTTAACTGTAAACGTGCACCAAAATAAGGGGTAAACCATTTTCCTACTGAAAGTTCCGCTGCAAACCGAATGCGTTCGCCATACGGTTTATCTTGATCTTGTTCAGCTTGTAATATACTGGGGCCGCCTCCCAAAGATATAAACCAGTTATTTTTTGCCTTACTAACGTTGGTTGTTACCTGTTCGTTATCTTGAGCAAACATAGAAAATGTAGTTACAGATAAAACTGCCGCACATAATAAAACAGAGATTCGCTTCATAATTTTTTTAATATTTAATAATTTTTATTCTTCCGAACTATATCCGTATCCGTAACCATACCCATACCCATACCCATACCCGTATCCATAACGTCCTTTTCCATTTTCATTGAAAGCATTTAATACCAAATTCACATTTTTCAGTCTTTTTTCGGTATAAATATTGTTAACTAAGGAAATTGCAGACTTGGGAGTATAATCTTTTCTCAAAACAAAAAGAGAACTATCAGAAACCCGGTTTAACAAGAAAGCATCGGATACACTTCCTATCGGAGAACTGTCAATAATAATATAATCGTACTGTTCCCGAAGTTCGAGAAACAAATTATCCAATGTTTTTTCGATCAACAATTCATTGGGATTGGGAGGTATAATGCCGGATATCAAAATATCCAGATTTGTATTCTGTATGTTTTTAGTAATTAATTTGTCTATATTCTTTTCTTCTCCGGTCAAATAAGAAATCAAACCGGCCGATTTAGGTAATCCCAGATACTGGCCTATTTTAGGTCGGCGGATATCCAATCCTACTAAAAGTGTTTTGTATTTTAAAGAAAAAGTCATAGCTAAATTGATAGCCACAAATGTTTTTCCCTCACCGCTGATAGTCGAAGTAACCAATATGACTTTTTTGTTCGTATCATCCAAAATGAATTGTAAATTGGTTCTCAATAAACGGAATCGTTCTACAATAGCGCTCGTAGCATGCGTTTTAACTATTAATGTATCTTTATTTTTGGATAAAGGTATAGATACAATAACCGGAGCTTCTGAGAAACGGCGTACTTCTTCTTCGTCCGTTATTTTATAATTGAGTAAATCACGAAGAGCAATGATTACGAAAGGGAATAGCAATCCGATCAGCAAACAGACTAAATAAATAAACGATTTGTGTGGAGAAACCACTCCTCCGGCCAAAGGTGATTCCAATACTTTCGCACTGGGAGCCGTAACTGCCAATGTTAAGTCAACTCCTTCTCTTCGTTTCAATAGATCAATATACAGGTTGGATTTGATTGTCTGTTGGCGTATCAATTCTGCCAGTTGCCGTTCAAGACGGGGAATATCCAATATGTTAGCAGAGTAGTTTTCACCCAAGTTTTCGTATTCTTTCTTTTGGCTTGCCAATGTATATTGTGCGGATTGGATACTCATCTTCACGTCTTTTTTTAATAGACGGATACGTTCATCTAAATCTTTCATGTCAGGGGCTTCGGCATGTGTATAAGTTAATAGCCTTTCTTTTTCTAACACAGACCGGTTATATTTTTCAATACTGGAAGCTAACGAAGAATTTAACGAACCAAGTGCAGCCGGTAACAAAGCATCCTTTTCTTTCGTTACTTCGTCGTTCAGATAGGAAAGTAATAGAATATTTGTTTCTATTTGAACTAATTTCTTTTCGTATTCATTGTTTTCTTGTACCAAGAGAGTGCCTTCGGCTTCCATATTATCAATAATATGGTTTTCCCGTTTATAATTTTCCACTTCTTTTTCAGCAAATTCCAATTCTTCGGTCAATGCCGACAAACGGTCATTAATAAAGCGGGAAGCGCTATGGGCGGCTTTGTCTTTATCGTCCATGGTTTCCCTGTTGTACAAACTAATTAGTTTTTCGAGGAAAACTTCACCCCGTCCCCAGTGTGTTTCATTGACGGATAAGTGTAATACCGTCGTATTTTTGTCTGTTAATTCCATAGTCAACAACGACATATAACGTTGGGCTACCCATAAAGTAGGGGTTATTTGTACATGTAAAGGGTATTCTTTTTTTAGAGGTTTGTTGGCTGATAAGAGTAATTCACCTACCGGTGTTTCTAAAACAGCAGGTAGCGAAAGATATTCTTCTGAAAAAGTGACGGAACCATATTGTCCATCTACTTTATACGTATTATTGTTTGTCAAGGATATATCCAAAGAAATAACATTTCTCAGGGAAAGAATGGTTTGGTTATCTACAAAAACTTTAACAGGTGGCGATGCATAAAATTGCCTGTTGGAATTACCATACAATTCTGTATTTTTGAATTTACCTTGAATGATATAGTTAATGAAAAGTTCTTGTTCCCGCACCACCGTTTCTATCAGGTTGCGAGAGCGAAGCACGGCTATTTCATTTTCTACATTCGAATTGTTTTCAAGGTAGCCCATCCGCTCGAAAACGGATAATTCACTATTTCCTAAACCCCCACGTTTGCTGTCTTTTAAAATAATACTCGCCGATACACGATATACCGGTGTTGCATAACGTAAATACAAGTATCCTCCGAAAAGGCACAAAATAATAAAGAGAATAAACAATTTCCAATAGATAAGAAAATTGATAATAAACCATTGGAAATTGATTTCTTTTTCCTGATGCCTTTCGCGGGTTTTATTAGAGTTATTTTCCATTACTTTATTATTTCTTCGAAAGCGAAATAAATATGTTGACTGCAGTCAACAGGATTGAGCCAAGAGATATTAAAATACTTGTTTGGGAACTGACATCAGATGTTCTGGCCCGAGCTTTGTTTGGGACCACATAAAGTTCATCATCCTGATGCAGGTAAAAATAAGGCGATGAAACAATTTGTGTATCACGAATGTCAAGAGTGATAATTTTTGTTTCACCATTCGGTAAGGTGCGAATCAATTTCACATCGTCCCGCTTTCCATAAATAGTCATATCCCCTGCCAACGCCAACGCTTCCATAATATTGATATGGTCTTTATTGACTGTATAAGAACCCGGACGATTTACTTCCCCCAAAACAGAAATTTTGAAATTCAATAAACGTATGGTGATAATAGGATCTTCTTTCAAATACCTGCGAAGCGATCCTTTCAAATATTGGCTTAATTCCTCTTGCGTATAATCTGCCACAGTGATCATACCCAATACCGGAAAATCAATCTGCCCTGCTTTATTGACTAAATAAGTTTGTCGTCCTACGCCTGCATTTAAATTTGTATTTTCATTGATATCGTAGGTAGTACCTATCGGTTGAAGAGGTAAATTGTAAATAGATGCAACGGATGATTCACCCGTTACATTTATTACAATTGACAACACATCATCCGGTTGAAACCGAACTGTTTGTTCCTTAGACAGCGACAATATCCGGACTTCCTCTCCTTTTTCCCCTGTTTGAAGATAGGGAACCTTCTTATAGGAAGTACACGAAATACTCCCGATAAGCAGCAACAGACACAAGAAAAAAGACAAAGGACTTAGTTTCATAGAGTACTCTCTTTTTTTGAACTTCTTTTTTTAACTAAAGCATAACCTCCTGCTAAAGCAGATAGAATTAACAAGCCTTCGCCAATGGGATCCGGTTTAGGATCTAAGCCTGTAGGTGGATCTAATTCACCATCTCTCAAAGGAGCATCATAATTATAATTATCTCCGTCACTTGGAACGATAGCTAAATCGTCATCCGAATAGATACCCTGAGCTGAAACTCCTATAGGGGTAAACAGTACAAACAAGAATGTTAGTGCAAGTGTAATTGTTTTCGTTTTCATTTTATTGTTATTTCTATTTATTTAAATATAGGTGTGAGAAAGAAGTTAACTTAGCTTCCTTTGTTATAGTCAAATCAGCATCTTTTTCAATGCTGACCGATCCTGAATTCAGTAATGCATTAACAGATATTTCCGTTCTGGGCGGAATGACTACTTCTGTATTTGCAGGTATGATAGCACAATTGTTCTTAACAGCTGCGGCTCCCTTTTCACCGGGAACTCCTCCCCACCAATTTTCAGGATTAGTCCATTCGTTGTCACTCCGGATTTCCTTAAGAACACTGGCAGCATATACTCGTGCAACAAAACGATCCTTACAGTCACCTGCTTGGTCTGTTTTGAAAGCATAGGGACCTTCCAATAAATCAATGAACTCATCGGGATTGGATTTGTCTATTATCCGAAATACAACTGCTGCTTGATTAGGATTTATAATTTCTAATCCCAGAGCAACACTGAGTATGTATTCTTTCTCTGAAGTTACTTCTAATTTCATGGACAAAGGGAAATCAACATAATAAGTCCCTGCTATATAAGGACGTTTGTCTTTTATCAAGTACTTATTGTCGCTGGATATTGTTGTAAACGACATGTTCCTGGGCGCACTTCCCGGCTCTCCATCATGTCCGTTTTCAAATTTAGTCGCCCGTTTATTATCAATATATAAATTTACATTTTCCTTATCAGCCGCACGGCTTAAACTCAGATAGAACCCATCCCTTAGACCTGGCTCAGTATTCGTCTGAGCCAGGACGTAAAGGGGTAAACATAGGATTAATAAAAGAAAATATCTCATTTTTCTATTATTATTTATTTATTACTTTAGATATATAGGATTCCGAACCTGTTACTTTCACTACATATACACCAGTTCCTGTTAACGGATAAGATTGTTCGCTGGAAGTTGCTATTCCACGGCTAATCATCTGTCCTGCTATGTTATAGATAGAAACTTGGTCGCCAACTTTGATATTCTTTACATAAGCGGTATTGTTTTCGACACGTACACTTATCTTGGATGTAGGCGTTTGGATACCGGTAACACTACCGAAGCGTAAAAACAAACGATCGTCTGCTGTTGTCGAAGCATTAAAGACATAATCTCCTTCCAATAAATTCTGTACTTTATTAGCCTCTTTATCTATGACATAAATATCCGTATCATCGAATCCGTTCAAATTAGCAAGACTGATGGTATAAGTTCCTGCTTCACTTACACGTAAACCTACCGGTATGTCATTGTCAATTGTTTGGTATTTATTTATGGCCATCGGAATATTTTCTAACAGTGTATAGAATTCTGCCGGTACGGAATTTTTCAACATTTTCGGTCCGTCTTCTCCTAAACTATATTTATTAGTATAGCTATCCGATTTTTTTACGATCAATCTGTCCGAGAAAGTAGATCCGTCACCTTGCAAGCGCAATTCAACCCAATTAATAAGCTCATTAGTGCTTGACTTATAGTGTGCAGGAGTAATATCTAGTCCTGTGTGATTATAGTATATATTTCCTGTGGTTCCCGACTCTACGGTTGCTGGCTCTCCTCCTCCTACTTGAGTATAAAAAGCTGCATAGGGGGACAAATAAATATCTCTATCTAGTGATTCAATATCTTTCTCAATAAAATAACCTGTTTCGTTGTCAAAAATATATATTAAACCTATATACTCAAGATTATCATTTTCAGGACCTTCATACGGCATATTTGTCGATCGCGGATTGTAGTTTGCTGTCCGGCCGGTTCCTATGAAATTCCAGCCCCAATTAGTTTCTCCAGCAGCCCCCTTATAAAATTTCACTTGGTTGAGTTTATGAGATTGATAATCCTTGTGCAAGGCAGTTTTATAAATTAGATTAATATTATCTTTATCTTCATCGTAGTATGCTGGGAAAACAATGGTTACTTCATCCGCATTATCTACTTTACTTTTGAGAATACGTATCAGATGGCCGACGCCGGCTTCAAGCTCTGTAACCGTTTTCCAATTGGAGGATCCTGCAGGACTCCCGGATTCAGCTCTTTTTACTATATCATACGCCCAAATTGCATAATCCGTACCGTACGTCAAAGGTTGTAAATCAGTCAAATTAGGACCCTTAGCTATTCTAATATCACTTATCCGCACGTTAAAGGGTAAAGAAAATGCGATGTCTTTACCTGTCTTAAATGTTTTAGCTACTCTAACTTTACTTGCAACTGAAGGATCAGTTCCAAAACTTACAGTAGATCCTTCCAAATACTTATTCAGCAACATACCATCATTGGTAGCGTTTGAAGTATAAGTAATCCCGCCTAATAAATTTAATGTACCACCATTATTCGTAATCAGTCCATTAGTCTCCCCAGTTCCACCTGCTTTTATGATAGTAGGGACATCGGACCTTAAGTTGCCAACATTGACAACATCTCCTTTCACCACCATTTGCCCAAAGGATAGGGACACAAACGTAATGGCTGTAAATAAAATTGTAAATAACCTTCTCATGATTGTATTTTTTTAAATTA
>JAISKQ010000116.1 GCA_031260865.1 Prevotella sp. | reverse complement strand
TTTTCGCTCCCGGACAACAGTCTAAAGAGGGTACTATATATAGAATATGATGAAGGTAATTATTATTTCAGCAAATACATTCCGATTCCTTTTCCTAAAGAGGATTACGCCCTTTCGTTCTTCCCCGAAGGTGGAAACCTCGTGGAAGGAAAGCCCTGTAAAATAGCTTTTAAAGCGATAAAAAACAATGGTTTGGCTGATAATGTAAAGGGAGAGATTGTTGACAATACCGGTGCGATGGTTATTCCTTCCTTTGAATCGCTTTACAAAGGAATGGGACATTTTACCTTGACGCCAAAAGCAGGGAAAACATACTACGCCCTTGTAAGGAATGATAAAGGGATTGAGCGAAAAGTTGAATTACCCGCCGCCGCTAAAGGAGCCTCTTCCTTATCTGTAACCGTAAATAAGAATAGATTTCGTTTGTCTATAAATCATTCCGTTGACAGACAAGCGTCTGATACCCTATTCTTGATTGTGCACTCGCGAGGAGTTGTGGCGTATGCCGAACCTTGGAGTCCATCCGTCCGGTATATCGATTTGAAACAGGAAGATTTTCCTTCCGGCGTTTTGCAAGCGCTTCTTTTAGATAAAAATGTGAATCCACTGAGTGAAAGGCTTTTGTTCTGTACTAACGAAAATGATCAAGCCGCTTTGTCTTTCAAACCTGACAAAGAAAGTTTCAAGGCTCGAGAACATCTGTCCGTTGACTTACACTTGAGCGACAAAAATAATACTCCGCTTGAAGGCAATTTCTCCGTATCCGTTACCAATAACGAAGTAGCCATTGATACCACATCGAATATTCTCACATCTCTTTTGTTGACTTCCGATTTAAAGGGTTATATTGAAAACCCGGCTTTTTATTTCGAAAAGAATAATTCCTTAGCTATTGAGGCTTTGGATAATCTGATGCTTACACAGGGCTGGAGACGTTACAATATCCCTAAAATAATAAGGGGAAATTTAGAAGAATCAACCGGATTTATCGAATTGGGGCAGGAAATATCAGGAGTGGTAAAAGGCTTGATTCGTACGAAAGGGGTTGCCAATGCTAAAGTGAATATTATTTCTATGAAAAACCTGTATTTCAATGAAGTAGCTACAGATGAAAATGGAGGGTTTGCTTTTACCGGATTGAACTTTCCTGATAATACAGAATTTATACTACAGGCACATTCTGCTAAAGGTAGCGATAGGGTAAAACTAATAACAAATGAAGATGAATTTCCTCCGGTAGAATCCGGATATGTACATATTCCGATTGTGAAACAGGACGCTGCTGAACCTGAAGAAGAAATGCTCTACCGGGCAGGGGAAGAGTTTATCAATGGCATTCGCTTGATCCGGCTTAAGGATATAGAAGTCAGCGCCACAAGAAAAAAGAAAGAGCAGCCTGACGCTTTTCAACGAATGGCTGATCGATCGTATGATACCAAGTGGTTTGAAGAACACATGGTTTCTTCCTTAGTTGATGTATTGTATCATACTGCCGGTGTTCGTGTAGATGTTGTAAATCGTAAAGTTATTGTACGATCCCCATCAAGTATTCATTATGGTGAAACCGGGGCTGCTTTTGCTATCAACGGACTGATTTTAGAGTCTGACGAAGGAAATAGAGATTCTAATGGACTTCCTTATGAATTAAGTATGTTAAATATAAATGATATAGAGCGAGTGGATATTTTTAGTTCAGGAAGTTCTGTTATATGGGGTTCAAGAGGTGGTTCCGGCGTTATATCGATTACCACAAAAAGCGGACAATCCGATCCGGATCGTTACATTAATCAATTCAACGTCAATCGAATAAGACCTTTAGGCTATTTTATCCCGACGGAGTTTTATTCTCCGGTATATAAAGCCGAGGAACAGCAGACGAGCGGTCTTCTTGATTACCGTACTACCTTGTTTTGGAAGCCCAATATTGATACAAACAAGAATGGAGCAGCTTCTTTTGATTTCTACGCATCCGATAAACCAACTACCTACATGGTGGTAATAGAAGGGATTACCCGCGATGGACATATCATATACAAAAGAACACAGATAAAGAATATGCAGTGAACAAGTACCAAGTTGTAAGTAATGAGTTCTAAGTATCAAGTATCAATAAAGCAAGAGGTCGGAAAATAACTTCCGACCTCTCAATATCTTGTTTATATCTATTCTTCTAATTAGAACAGCATATTACGAATATCAGGATTTGTCAGGAACTTGGCAAATTCTATATCGCTTGCTATATCCTTAGTAGAAGCGCCTTTCTGTATCGCGGACTTCAGGTTGCCGGCAACACCGGATGTACTGTTTGTCCTTGCGGCGACAAGAGCGGCAAGATAATAGGTAACCGCGTCTTTATTTGGCACAGCGTCAAGCACTTGTTGTGCTTTGCTGTAATTTTTTGTCAGTATCTGCGCCAAAGCGGCATTGTTGGATACCGTATTACCAAACGACTGCACAGCCTTGTTATAGTCGCCCTTTTGTAGATACATCAAGCCCATGGTTTCGCCTAACGAATTAGCTCCGGCGGCATTACCCAGTAATTGTTCCGCTTTTGCGGTATTACCATCGGCAAGCGATACCAAAGCGAGGTTCATATTTACTTCGGGCGCACGGGAAGATATATTGGCTGCTTTATTGAAAGCCGGGATAGCTTTGCTGTTTTGTCCGTTCTTATAATAATACGCGCCCAGGTTATTCCATCCGCGATAATCGTTCGGGTATTTTTGAGTAATGGCTGTATATATCTTTTCCTTTGAAACACCGTCCAAATTAGCGGCATATAACAATTCTTCAACGGTGAGGTCTCCGTAGTTGTTGCCTGAAACTAAGTTTGCCAGCTCTTCATCGGTTTTTCCTATTACTTCCACGTTAGCCATCAAGCGAGAACGGCGGAGTTGAGGCAGGATTGTCCCCGCCAAATCCGAATAAACAAGGGAAATGTTCTTAATCTCTTTTTCTCTTGTTTCAGCATCGGGATACATGGATAATACCCTCAGTACAATGTCTTTGTCCTGCAAACTGGACGCCTGCACTAATTTTTGGAATCCGTCCCAATCCTGAGCTGTATATTTGGCATTTATCTCCGAGTCAATGCCATTCTTCTTGAACTCTTTATTCAGATAGGTGGTTGTATTCTTTTCGCGTTGTTCGGCAAGTTTGTCATTCAGTTTAAAACCGCCGTCGGGAGACGCATAAGCAGATACTTCCACATTCACATTCTTTCGGTCGTTTCTGTCAGCTTCTTTCACAAGGTCTTTCCATGCCGCCATATTCGTGGAGTTCAACTCGCCGGAACGAAGCTCCGCGCGCTGAATAAGGAACATAATATCCGCGTCGTATGTTTCTTTGATAATACGCTGGAATGCGTCAGGAGCAACAGCAGGGGCTGATGTCGCCGCATTGGCGAGCGCCTGTGTGGCAACAATACCGTCGGCTATCTTCACGTCACCGAACCCGACTACTTGTTTATGGTTTCGGTAAAAGTCGAAACGTAAGAACAGTTCCGATTTCTTCATCGCAGGGATATAATCAAACTCCGATTTCATCGTGATAGCGCTACCTGCTTCGTATGGTACTACAATACCGTTTCCCGCTACATTTTCACCTTGATAAGTATAAGGTGTACCCAAAGTTTCTTCTCCGTTGTATTTCAATACCGGAGTAACAACTATTGTCAATGATTTATCAAACCATTTAGCCGGAAAACGTCCGTTCATCGTTACAGGCACTTTATTACCAACAAGTTCCAACGGAGAAGGATTTGTGGTAAATAATGAATTTGATAAAGGAGGGATTGTCTTTTTTCCACAAGATGCCGAGATAACGGCAATGATAACAAGCAGTGAAAAAAGTCGGATTAAATTCAATCTTTTCATAATTTCAAAATAATATTTATATAACGTCTATTAATTTCCTTGTCTTTACAAAGCTACCTTTTCTTTATTAGAAAAGAAAATGAGGATAATATATTTAAGAGAAGGAGCTGTGTTTTAATTTTTTTTAATCTTTCAACATTCTCACACTGACAGTAGATGAAACATACACTCCCTCTTCGGTCAGCGCCTTGTATATACTCTCGTTCAAATCGACAGACACGGTTGTATAATCGCTACTGTTTACCCATGCTTTGATGGAAACATCTATATTGCCGTTGTTGATACGCGTTACCCCCACAAAGGGCGCCGGATCGTCTTTTATCAACTTATTTTCCACGATAACGGTATTCAATATATTTTTCACAACATCCACATCCGCTCCATAGTTTATATTGAAGGTAATGTCAACCCTCCTCTCCTTTTGCGCGGAATAATTCGTAATATTGCCTGTCGATAAGGGACCGTTAGGAACATAAATAGTGATATTGTCAGCGGTCAGCAATACGGTATATAATATACCTATCGACTGCACTGTCCCATCCATACCCTGAACAACAATCCGATCGCCAACTTTAAATGGATTGTTGATCAACAACATAACACCTCCGGCAAAATTTGATAAATTATCTTTCATCGCCATACCGATGGCAAGACCCGCAGCAGCCAATATAGCTGCAAAGGATGTCGTTTCAATGCCCAGTATATTCACTATTAGAAGAAGCAGTACGATTTTTAATGTTATATTTACCAAACTATCCAAAAACGAGCTTACGGTTTTCTCTATATGCCGCCGCGTCAGAAAACGATTAATAAGCTTTCGCAACCAACCTATAACCCATCGACCTATGATAAAGACAACAATAGCCGCTATTATTTTTAGGCCTAACGTGGTAGCTAAATCAATCAGATGGTTGAGTAACCGGTCTAACGTTGATACAGTCGCCGCCGCGCTGGATATATCGATACTATCCGGAGAAAGAACTTCTAATAACATAATCGTTAAATTTTAGTTTCTAATTAGTTTCTAAAAACACGAAGTAAAATTAAGTATTAATATGATAATTTTACCCACAAGAACCAACTTTTTTTTAACAGTTCCTTAATATTGCTTATTCTATCATTTATAACAGAGCCTGTATTTTTTAGTAACTTTGCCCACCAAAAAGGTAAACAAGTGAAAAATATAGATATTTACGGCTTAAAGGATTTCTTAGACAAAAAGGTAGAGCAATACAATACTCCCGATTTTATACCCAACGATCCAATTTGTATTCCCCATCGTTTTTCGGTCAAGCAAGACATCGAAATCATGGGCTTTTTCGCCGCTATATTCGCTTGGGGACAACGAAAAACAATCATCAACAAGTGCGACGAATTATCGGAGAGGATGAACAATTCACCTTATCTGTTCATCACAACGCATAGCGATACCGACCTGAAAAAGCTGTTGGGCTTTAAGCACAGGACATTCAACGATACCGACCTGCTCTATTGCATCGATTTTATGAAACGGCACTACTCCCTGTATGACAGCTTGGAAGACGCTTTCTTCCCTGAATGGAATATGGAAGTGGAATCCGCTCTCAATCATTTTCAGAGCTACTTCTTTTCTCATCCCGATGCTCCACATCGTACACGGAAGCACATTCCTTCTCCCGCTCAGAAGTCGGCATGCAAACGTCTGAATATGTACCTGCGCTGGATGGTACGCGACGATGACAAAGGGGTGGATTTCGGACTGTGGAACAAAGTCGACCCAAGCCGACTGATCTGCCCTCTCGACCTCCATGTGGAACGTACCGCCCGCAAAACAGGCTTATTAGAACGCGACAAGCCGGATTGGAAAGCGGCGATGGAATTGACGGAAAACCTACGGATACTTGACCCCGCCGACCCTTCCAGATACGATTTTGCCCTGTTCGGCATCTCTATCGAGGAAAAGTGTATTATTCCTTAGGATATGCCACCAGTATCTTCTCTAAAAAGTCTTTCCCCTTATGGTATAAAGAAATAAGTAATACAGGCTTATCTCTTTTTATCGTCTCCAAAGCCCCTTTGTATCACCGCATCGCGCCATCCTTCTTTCTTGTAAACTTGTACACTTGCAAGCTTGTAAACTCAAAACTTAAAACTTAAAAAGGTGACAAAAGTAACACTTTTAGTCATCATCGCTTTGAGCTATTCTTTCTTCATTCTTTCCTGTAAACTCATTATTCAAAATTCATTACTTACTACATAACTCAAAAAGGTGACAAAAGTAACACTTTTAGTCATCATCGCTTCGCACCATTCTTCGTTCTTGTAAACTTGTACACTTGCAAGTTCGTAAACTCAAAACTTAAAAAGGTGACAAAAGTAACACTTTTCGGTAACACCGCTTCCCACCATTCTTCATCCTTGTAAACTTGTACACTTGCAAGCTTGTAAACTCAAAACTATAAAAAGTAACAAAAGTAACAGTTTCGGTCATCACCGCTTCGCACCATTCTTCGTTCTTGTACACTTGCAAGCTTGTAAACTACAAAATTTAAAAAAGAGGTGACAAAAGTAACACTTTTCGGGTAACACCGCTTCCTACTATTCTTCTTGTAAACTCAAAACTTATTACTCAAAACTTCCAACTCATATATAGATAATTTTGTAAAAAAGAGATGACGGTTTTTAGCCGTTTGGGGCAGTAATTTATGTTATAAAAAGTTAAAATCATTTTTGTTGAGATATGAGCTTGTTTCCCCATCCTCCACAACCTTTCGGGTTGAATCGATAAAAAAGAAGCCCTGTGCTAACCAACGCACAAGACTTCTTCAATTATCATGAAAAAATTAGACCTAAATGAACACTAAACTTTGTCTTATATATATCACCAACTACCTACTCTCTATTATAAAAACAAAACAACTTGATTTTTTGTTTTGTAATTAGACGTCTAAATTAGCAGGTTACAAGAATATTTAACAGAAGAATCCACGTATATGTTTTAGCAAAAAAACTGTAAGTAGAAATTATTTCTTTATCTTTGTTTATCTTATAACAAAGAAATATCTCTTTTAACGACAAATTAACTATATAAAAAACATTATGTTACATGAATTTACGCTTTCGAGAGGACGGGCAATGATTAATTTCACGTTGAAATACTGTGACACAAAGCAAAAGCTTCTCAATAGCTATGGTTTTAGACGCGTGGTCGAATCATTTATTAAACAAGTATTAAAGAAAGATGAAGTAGTGATATACAACTACTATACCGAACATTTTGGTTCTGAAGATAATCTTGTTGACTCTATGATAGAAGTTTTTAAATTATTGACTGTTTTCGACATTGATGAAGTTATCGCCGTTGATAATAAATACTCTAAGTTCTTTGAAGATAAGGACTTGTTTATTGAAGTCACCGAATTGCTTTTCGATTATTGGAAAAGGTTGGAACGTTATACGATAGTAAGGAACAACCGTTTGGGCGAAGGCTTGCAGAATGTGCGTTTTATTCAGGCGAATGACATGTTCAACGACCTTGTGTTATCTACAGGGCGTAGGATACAAACGACTGTAAACGGGCGCGAAACGCGTATTTTCCGCCAATCGACAGCCGGGTCGAACGCCGGGCTGACATTGACTGATGTAAATTGGAATTGCCCGGTGGAATACAGAGGACTTGCCGGCATACCATTTATCAGTACAGTTGTCTTCCATCCGCCATATATCTCATATACCAAAAAAAACACACGCGACGGCATATTTCGGGAACATCAACAAAACCCGATTGAGAACATCGTGCTGAACGAAGACGATTGGTTTGTATTTCCTGTAAAAGTAGGCAATATGCTTACGTTTGTTTATTTCCATAAAGACTTTATGGTACACGGCGTAGGACTTTCCAACCTGTTTGAACTGGCGACGGAAAGCGAATACATCGGTAAGAAACCGGATATAATCTATGTGTTCGGATACCCGGACGGATATGACGAAAAACGTACATTCTACTATAAAGACAAGAAAAATGATATTCTTATCGGCTACGCGAACTATTGCGACGATATAGACTATTTCGGCTATATGAAGAAGATGCTTCTTACCTTGCACAATGTGAAACAAATAGAGAAGAACAGGCTTCCTATACACGGCGCGATGGTGAACATCGTGCTTCGCAACGGCAAAGAGTCCAACATCATCATAATGGGCGACAGCGGCGCCGGAAAATCGGAAAGCCTTGAAGCGTTCCGTACCCTGAACGAAAGTTATATCCGCCACATGCGCGTCATCTTTGACGACATGGGTTACCTGAAGAAAGAAAAAGACGGCGTTATCAAGGCTTATGGAACAGAAATAGGGGCGTTTGTCCGCGTTGACGACCTTGATCCCGCTTATGCCTTCGCGCAGCTCGACAGGGGGGTATACACCAATATGGATCAGGTAAACGCGCGCGTTACAATCGCTATCTCCACATACGAAGTTATTTCAAAAGGATACCCTATCGATTACTTCCTTTACGCGAATAACTACGAGGAGGCCGTTAAGAAGATACTCATCTACGACGATTTGGACGAGGCGATTTCCGTATTTGAAGACGGAGCACGCCGCGCGAAGGGTACAACCACCGAAAAAGGACTTGTGAAATCCTATTTCGCCAATCCGTTTGGTCCTGTGCAGGAACGTGAGAAAACGGAAAAACTTGTCCGGTCGTATTTTAATGACATGAAAAAAGCAGGAACCCAAATCGGAGAAATACATACATCGTTGGCCATCGACGGTAAATCCAAAGAAGGACCGAAAGAAGCGGCGGAAGAGTTATTCTCTTTGATTAATGAATAATAAGCTATATATTTACAAAGTCTCTTGACTATATCGGGAGACTTTGTGCTTGATACCAAGAAATTCCGAAAAACCCCACAACACGACATTATGAAACGAAGCATGATTTTTGTCAAATCACCAAAGTCCATGATAATAAAAATCAGGCGAGTTCCATATGGCAACTAAAATCTAAATTATTATCATATGAAAAATCTAAAACTCGCGCTGATCGCTATTTCCGCGTTTTGCAGCTATTCCGTATTCGGACAAAATTATCCTTTCCAAAACACAAACCTAACTGTTGAGGAGCGTGTCACGGATTTAGTTTCACGATTAACATTAGAAGAAAAAGTATCGCAAATGTTGAACAACGCGCCTGCCGTCGAAAGGCTGGGCATCCCGTCTTACAACTGGTGGAACGAATGCCTTCATGGCATAGGACGAACCAAATACAAAGTAACCGTATTCCCGCAGGCTATCGGCATGGCGGCGGCATGGGACAAGCAGTTGATGAAAGACGTGGCGACGGCTATCTCGGACGAAGGACGGGCGATATACAACGATGCTTCCGCTAAAGGAAACAGGACGATATATCATGGATTAACATACTGGACTCCCAATATCAATATATTCCGAGACCCTCGTTGGGGACGCGGACAGGAAACGTATGGAGAAGATCCTTTCCTTACGGGAGCTTTGGCGAAAAACTTTGTGGCGGGATTACAAGGGAATGATCCTAAATACCTTAAAGCCGCCGCTTGCGCTAAACATTACGCGGTGCACAGCGGCCCTGAAAACACGCGTCATTCATTCAACACCGTTGTTTCCCCATACGACTTATGGGATACTTATCTCCCTGCTTTCCGCGACTTAGTGGTTGACGCGAACGTAGCCGGAGTTATGTGCGCGTACAACGCGTATAGCGGTCAGCCTTGTTGCGGCAACGATTTGCTTCTGCTACAAATATTGAGGAATCAATGGCATTTTACAGGATATGTAACGTCGGATTGCGGCGCGATAGAAGACTTTTACAATTATCACAAGACACACACCGAAGCAAAATATGCCGCCGCGGATGCTATCTTTCACGGGACTGACATCGATTGCGGCAACGAGGCTTATAAAACATTGGTGGATGCCGTCAACAGCGGATTAACCGATGAAGCCCAGATTGATATTTCATTAAAACGCTTGTTTACAATTCGTTTCAGATTAGGAATGTTTGACCCTGCCGAAAACGTGCAGTATTCAAAAATACCGTTATCCGTCCTCGAATCTCAAGCGCACAAAGACCTGGCTCTGAAAATAACCCGGGAATCCATTGTACTGCTGAAGAATGAAAACAATTTCCTGCCGCTGAGCAAGAAATTAAAGAAAGTGGCGGTTATAGGTCCCAACGCGAATAACGAAGTGTCTGTACTTGGTAATTATAACGGTTTCCCAACAGAAATAGTCACTCCTTACGAAGCGATAAAGAACAAGTTGAAAAACGCGGAAGTGATCTATGAGAAAGGCGTTGAATTTGTTATACCAACAGCTAACAGTCAAGAAGAAATAGCTTCGCTTGTAAAAAGGCTGAAAGGTATGGATGTGGTTATTTTTGTCGGCGGTATCTCACCCGAACTGGAAGGGGAAGATTTGCGCGTCAAAATAGACGGATTTACAGGTGGGGACAGGACATCCATCAAGCTTCCTAAAATACAAACAGACCTGATGAAAGCCCTTGTGGCCGAAAATATTCCCACGGCATTTGTGATGATGACAGGCGGCGCCATTGCCACAGAATGGGAATCGGTGAATATTCCCGCCATACTCAACTCATGGTATGGAGGACAGGATGCGGGAACGGCCATCGCCGACGTCCTTTTCGGGGATTATAACCCGTCGGGGAGGCTGCCTGTGACATTCTACGCGAAAGACGGCGACCTGCCCGCGTTCAACTCTTATGAGATGAAAAACAGGACATATCGCTACTTTAACGGGCAAACGCAATATCCATTCGGGTACGGATTGAGCTATACCGGATTTGAATATGCTTCTATACAGTTGGCACCGACCGTAAAGGCGGGAGACAACCTCAAAGTCACTGTCAATGTGAAAAACACAGGAAAATTAGATGGAGAAGAAGTCGTGCAATTATATCTGTCTTATCCTGACGGTAATAAAAGCTTGTCGCCTCTATCCGCTTTAAAAGGGTTTGAACGAATATCACTGAAAGCAGGCGAAAGTAAAAATGTAGAATTTAGCTTGTCGCCAAGAGAACTCGGGTTGGTAGATGATTACGGCGTATTAAAGGTAAGCGCGGGAAAAAGAAAAATCTATATTGGAGGAACTTCCCCCTCAAAAACAAGCGCGAAACAATTACCGATAATTGAAGCGGAATTTCAAATAACAGGCGGCGACTATATCGTAGATTAATTGCCACACTCGATAATGCTTATTTTTAAGCGTATAAAAAAAGCCGTCCATGATTATGGACGGCTTTTTACTGCGAAAATGCTTTAACCTAATACCTAAAAAACTATTCTGAAACTTTATACATATAAATTTCAGCTAAACTGATATAATTGCCCGCTCTGGAATCAAGGAACACAACCTTGACATAACGGCTCTTTTGAAGTTCCGGAAGCAATGTCAATATACGACTGTCTGTATTGTCGTTAAAAAAGACACTACCAATCTTTTTGAATGAATTATCATCGGCTGTGATACCGTCTGTCGTTACAGGAGTAGTATAAACTTCGATATTCTTAGCTTCACGATAAGAAGATTGAATGAATTTAACCTGATGGAATTCCGACAATTTATGTGTATCTATCAATATCCAGAAAGGAGGGTTTTCCGACCATTTAGCTTCCCAATCGGTACCGGTTTTTCCGTCAAACAGATTGGAAAGAGAATATCCTCCTTGGGTGCTGTTCGCAACAGCTGTCCAATCCTTTCGGTCTAACGGGACGGTAGAATATTGAGAAAAAATCTTAACCGGTTTAGATACAACATCGTTTTTCCCATCGGCAGGAGTAGCTGTGATTTCGACAATTCCTTTTGAAACCGACTTGCAAATACCTTTTTCATCAATCGATACAATTGAAGGATCTGATGATTTATATATCATATCACGATTGCTGGCTGTAACCGGATATGCTGTGAATAGAGTACTTAGATCCTTAGTTTCATCTTTTGCCAAGACAAGACCCGCTGTATTGACAGCTATGGAATCAACATATTCGAAAACTTCGACAAAACATTTGACTTTTGTCCACGAATCACCGTTAGGCGCGATGATAGTGACAGAGCCTACGCCACTGGCGTTAGCTGTAATAAAGCCGGTCTCGCTAATCGTAAATATTCTGGAATTACTGGAAACATATTTTACCGCGCCGGCGGCATTTGCCGGCGTGGTAGTTATATTCAGTTGGTAAGTATCCGATTTGTCAATTTTAATAGTGTCGTTTGACACGCCTACTATATTGATTTCTTGCACATCTTTTTGACCTTGTGCATCATCCTCACTGCAAGCCGACAATAAGCCAACCGCACCAAGTAATACTATAAATATCTTCTTCATCTGTTTATATATTTAAAAATGATACATTAGTTAATTTTGTTTTCCTACTTCAACAGATTGATTCAGATTCCATTTTGGCGTTGAAGTAGCTGTACCAATAACGGCGTCGCGACCGTGACCGGAAGCATCAATTATATCTTTTCCACTACCTTCGTTGCATCGCCAATATACTTCCAATCCGGGTGTGTTTGGCGCGATACCATACATATTTTCTTTGATTTGCGCTTCGGTGCGTTTTACCGACCAGAAACGAAATTCGGATGTCTGCATGCTAGTCCGAATATCTCTTTCGCCATCACATTGTCCGCCTCAGCGGAAACTTCTGCTGCCATGACCCGAATTAAGTGAAAGCGATTTTCCGCTATCGACATTCGCT
>JAISKQ010000176.1 GCA_031260865.1 Prevotella sp. | reverse complement strand
CTTCTATTTCATATATACTATGTGGCACATCACCCTCGGTGATAAATGCTTCATAAGCGCTATCAAAGAGAATGAGTACTTTATTTTTAAGAGCATAATCAACCCATACTTTCAATTGGTCTTTTGTCAAAGTAGTACCGGTCGGATTATTCGGATAACACAAATAAACGATGTCAATCTTTTCGGTCGGCAAAGACGGGACAAAATCATTTTCAGAAGTACATGGCACATATACCAACTTACTCCATTTGCTGTTTGCCTGCAACTCTCCGGCACGACCCGCCATTGCATTCGTATCCACATATACAGGATAAACAGGGTCGGTAACAGCGACTATATTGTCCAGTCCGAGAATATCCCCTATATTTCCGGTATCGCTCTTCGACCCGTCGCTTACAAATACTTCATCAGCGGATATATCCAATCCGCGCGCTTTATAATCGTTTTCTACAATTGCATTTACTAAAAAATCATATCCTTGTTCAGGGCCATAACCTCTAAAGGTTGACGCGTCTGCCATTTCATCCACAGCCTTATGCATAGCTTCTATAACGGCAGGCGGCAAAGGTCTGGTTACATCTCCTATTCCTAAGCGGATAACGTTTGCCTCAGGGTGGGCGTTCTTAAATTCATCTACTTTACGAGCTATATCCGAGAATAAATAGCTACCCGGAAGTTTCGTATAATTTTCGTTTATTAATATCATATAATTTTATAATGTAATAATTAGATAACAGGCGAATATGCCAATACTGTATTTAATTGATTAATTGGCAAATCCACACATTAATCTATTGATAATACTCCTTCAAAAACCGTGACGGCATCGCCTGTCATATACACATGATTGTTTTTCTGATCCCACTCTATTTCAAGGTCACCGCCAAGCAAATGTATCGTTATCCTACGATCGCAGTACCCATTTAATATAGCCGCTACAGCCGCCGCGCAAGCGCCCGTTCCACAAGCGAGCGTCTCCCCTGCCCCGCGTTCCCATACGCGCATATTCAGCGTTTTGCGGTCTATGACTTCTATAAACTCGGTATTTGTCTTGCGTGGGAAAACAGGATGCTTCTCAAATTTAGGTCCGATAACGGGTAAATCCAGCTCTTTAATACCGTCAGTAAAAACAACCGCATGTGGATTTCCCATCGACACACAAGATATTTTCCAATGTTTCCCTTCTATATCAAGAGGATAATTAAGAACGGGTTCTTCATCTACTTTTACCGGAATTAATTCGGGATTCAGAATAGGTTCGCCCATATCCACGGTTGCCTTGCGTTTTTTTTCGTTTCCGTCCAGCAAGGTAATATATTTTACACCCGCCTTAGTCTCTAATGTTATTTCTGTCTTCGCGGTCAGCCCGTTATCATATACATATTTACAGACACAACGGGATGCGTTTCCGCACATTTCAGCTTCGGAACCATCCGAATTAAACATCTGCATTCTGAAATCGCAATCGTCGGAAGGTAAAATAAGCACCAAACCATCCGAACCGACACCAAAATGACGATTACTTAGCTGAATTGCCAATTCTGAAGGGTTATCTATTTCATGATCAAATCCATTCACATAAATATAATCATTGCCAGCACCCTGCATCTTGGTAAATTTCAGTTTTCTCATTTTCTATTTATAATGTATTTTCTAAGATTTAATACTCTATTTATTTTTTATAGTGCAAATTTCATACAAATTATTCGTTTTTGCAAGAATTTTATAACGAACTTTCATTCATAGCATATATATACAATCTTTTTGACTTGCAAATAAAATAAACACAAAGCATAAAGACACATTTACCTGTCTATTATTGACAAACGTCCATTTTTATACGGATTCAGCATTCTTTAGTCTCAATCCGAAAAATCATGGAGGAGATGGCTATTTTTAAAAAAAGTAACAAAAGTAACACTTTTTAGGTAAATGGAATTCAAGAATTCAAGTTTACTAACTTGTTAGAACTCTTGTAAACTTGTACACTCAAAACTTTAAAAAGTAACAAAAGTAACAGTTTTCAGGTAACACCGCTATGCGCCATTCTTCGTTCATAATTCTTTATAGGCTTTTGTAAAAAGTGACAAAAGTAACAGTTTTTAGGTAAATAGAATTCAAGAGTTCAAGTTTACTAGCTTGCTAGAACTCTTGTAAACTTGTACACTCAAAACTTAAAAAAGTGACAAAAGTAACACTTTTTCCATCTACTTTCCCTGTCTCTTTTTTCGTCCATTTTCTCATTGCCTTGTAACTTGTAACTGTTCTATATTAGATAATTTTGTTTAAAAAAAATGACAGATTTAGCCGCTTTTCAAAAAAAAGTTGTTTTATTGTCAAAAAAAACAAGGAAGCGTCCTCCAAAGCTATAACTTCCGGAGGGCGCTTCCTACTCATGTTAATTTTATAGTAGTGTGTGCAGATATATATTGCACATTATTTACTTACTTATATATATAGAACCAAATATTAGGATCTCTTTCACTCGTAAATTTATATTCATTAGGTTTCACTCTTTTATCCGGAGTTAATATATATGTTTCTTCAGCTAAAATTTTAGCTATAAATTCCGATATAAAGAATGGGGTAAGACTCGCGTTTGCATTGAGATTTGATACTGTGCTTTCAAATTTAACTTTATCTTCTGTTCCATTTACTATGCTAATCTTATAACCATATATAAATTGAAAAACAGAACCGGAAGTTTGAGACGCATAGAACATAAAAGATGGATTTGAACTATAATAAGTCATCGTTAACCTTAAGTATGTCAATCGATAAGCTGAAGCGTAAGCTAAGCTGGTAATAGTTTGATTCCACGTTTTCATAGCATCGCACACATCCAAAAGATTTGAAGCTGAATCAAATAAATAGTAAGTCGTTTTAGGGATGGAATTAACAAAATCCTCATTAACAGGAATAAAGTGATAATTTATAATTATTTTACCATCCAAAGACGTTAAATGTGTATCATCCGCCAAAAATTCCTGCACGGTAATACCGTCTATTTCCGTAGGTTCATATAAACGTATGCCTTTATCCGTAACACAATATGCTACTTCAACAACAACGACTTCATTATTTACATCCGTATATTCAAAAGAAAGAACACGATCGTCGAGGTAGCAATCGAAAACTTTTCCATTGACATGCAACGTATAACTGGAAGCTTCTATCTTTTCCTCTGTCTCCATTACTTTTGTGAGATATGATTCGGGATTTTCCGATATTCGTCTCAGCACCATCTTATTCCCCGTTTTCTTTCCCTTTAGTTGTATTTCGTTCTTATCATCCGACATACCCATTATTATAAACTCATAGTCGCCTTGATACGCTTGATATTGAGAACCGGAAGGCGTTGAAAAGAAATGCAGAAAATCATTGTAAGTATCGAATGATAACACAGGACCATCATCCGATATTAATTGATACAAACTTTCATATTCTTCTGTGGGGTCACCGAAAATTTCCGAGTACGCGGTCACGGACGATGTTGTAAACTTCATTACAAAATTCCATCCCCCGTAAATTTGTTCGGGATGAGGATAGTATTCCAATAACCATCCTTTTTCGGACGAAGCAAGCACACTTTTATATTCTGACAATGCTTTGTCTATTCTTTCTGCCGGCGGTTCGCTAAACAAATTTTCCTCTTCCTTGAGACAGGACGGCGACAACAGCAGAAATAACAATAATAAATAATATAAATTTTTCATACGCTTTTTAATTTTCTAAGTTATCCAAATCCAATGTAGATATTTCCCCCTGGCGTCTTTGTACTACCGTACGCACTTGATTTAAGTCGATGTCCCATAAATCCAGCATATAATTATACACTATATCAAATTTTTGCTGAAGCGGACCACTGCCGGTGGTTCCCGCGGTTGTCAACATCTGACTCCATTGAGCCGCTGTGTTGGTCACATAAACAGACAACAATTCCGCGAAGTCTTCGCGGGGTTCGCTTGACGCGTAGGGTGTTATAAAGCCGTCTTTCAAGCTTGTGGTATTACTGGCATACTTCGAATTCCATCCATCTTTGACATAATTAGATCCCGATATCATATCGAATTCGATAGAATAGGGTTTGGTCTGATTTAAGATATGCGTGAACTCATGATGCATCGTCTTGAAATAATAGGTATTCAAGAATGTAGGGTTCAACTGTAAAGCATTGACATAATACATTGAGATTTTCATTCCGCCTTCGGCTGTACCCAAAATCATTGTCCCGTTGTTCCTATAAGCGGCTGAACCTATCAGATGAATTAATTTAGGATAATTATCCCGGATAAACTTTTTGCTTCCGGTCACTTCATCATAAGCTTCGAAGCAAAGGAACTTCATTAGTTTTGCCATCCTTACAGACTGATGGTAATCGGCAGGAACCAAAAAATAATTCATATCCGATTCAATATCTTCCATACGGTATTTAAGATCAATATTGTACGGCGCCACATAATATTTCGCGATCCAACGATCAAAGTCATTTTCTTCTTTTTGAGAATCTTTGATGACGCTTGTGGAACTTAAATCATCCTCTCCACAGGAAATAAATGCCACGGATAATCCCAGCGTCATGAATATATAAAATAATATATACTTTTTCATTCGATAATATTTTTTTTTATTATTAATTCTTTATCTCGGATTAGGTGTAACGCCCGCTGAGATCACGCTTTGCGGCACTTGCAGGGCGCGACGGTTGTCACGAACCTTTAATTCATCATCCACGGATTTCACGGATATACCATCAGCGTTAACCGTACGGCGATAAATTTCAATTCCCCAGCGTTTCACATCAAACCACCTCATACCTTCATGAATAAATTCATGGCGGCGCATAAGAAGTATGCAATGGATGAAACTTTCCTGTTTGCTACCATCAGCTATAGTGGTAAAGTCCGGATTCAGTCGTTTTTTCGGAGTCGGAGCCTGAGGAGTATAATATGCTAATCCGGTAGCCCATGTCTGTATCCCAGCCTCTGTTAACAATGGCGCGGCTTGAGTAGCACTTAGCGTGTTAACTGTCCATAAATTAATATCGCTAAGCGCTTTATCATACTGTTCTTTCATCACGTAAGCTTCAGCCCTGTTCAGCAACGCCTCTTCGGCAGACAAGGCTACATAAACAGCCCTGCGATAGCCCACCCCCGCGACAGGATCCGTATATTCAAACATATACGGAATGCGAGGACACAATACTTTATCCAGATTGGTTCCCGAATAGACATACGGCGCCAACTTATACATTTGAGCAAAGGCGGTAGCGTTCGTTGTTGCCGCTGTACCCCAAGGCGCGAAATTGTGCGTTTCGAACCGAGCTAACAAAGCGCCGTGATTAAAGCGCGATTCGGTATAATAAGCGCCAAAAACCACTCCAAGATTTGAGTAAGCTGTTTGCACCAAAAAGTTACATTTATTCGCCGTCGCGGTGTATTGAGTGCCTACAGTTACAAGATTACGAGGCAACGCGACCAGTGGGGTATAATTTCTCAGCAATTCGGACGGCACGGCGCCCAAAGCAAGCGAAGCGTATTGTATGACTTTGTCCCAATTATGGGTAAAGAGATAAAAACGCGAAGCGAATGTATAAGCGGCTTTTTGATTGAAATGATACTTCGGCACCTCGTAAGAGTCATCTTTGATAAGCGGCAATCCTTCCTCTATATCTTTTGCCATCAATTCGTAATCTCTTGCCAGCGTACCACGTTCTCTTACAGAAAATAATTCCTTTTCGGGTTCTTCCATATAGGGAAGCCCCATATCGCTTTCGGCATATTTTTCACTATAGTGCTGGCAAAACACATTTACCAAAATAAAATGACTGTACGCCCTTGCCAGTAAGGCTTCGCCACGGGCAGCATCCAGGCTTTCGGGATTTCCTAATTCCTTGATAGCTTCCAATGCCTGGTTCGCGCTGGCGATAGCGCTATAGCATGCAGACCAAATATCGTCAACAGCCTCGTTGGTACCTGTCTCTTTCCCTTCTTCCCATTTGTATATCTGTTCCGTAAAACGGGTATAGTACGGATTATAATCACCGTAATTATCCACATTATCGGAAGATAATTCAGTATTCATTATGTACGCGTTCGCGGGATAAGCGCTTACCAATAGCTTGGCAATTTTACTTTCGCTGTCTAATTCCATGCGATTGTCGGGCATCACATCCAAATAATCGTTACAGGAGAACCATATAAACGCGATGGGCAAAGCCATAATATAATATAAATATCTATTTTTCATAATTTTCATAGAATAATGAATTTTATTGTTTTACAATCCTAATCTTAAAGTTAATGTGAATTGTCGTGGAACAGGAATAGCAACACCACCGGTGTTAAAGAATTCCGGATCTTGTCCATTCAACTTTTTATCCGCGTATAACAAGAACAAATTAGTCGCTTGCAATTTCAGAGACAAATTAGACAAAGATAAGGCCTTTGTTAATGTAGCAGGGAAATCATAACTCAACGAAACTTCTTTCATTCGTATAAAATCACCTTTGGCGATACGTTCAGTCGAATAATTATAAGAATTGTAGGCTACTCTTAACATGGAAATGTCCCTGTTTTCACGATACGAAGCGATAGTCGGCACATTGGTAATATTTTCATCGCCCGGCACCACCCAACGATTCTTAAATTCTCTTGGCATGGATGTCAAGTCGCTGTAAGTATTACTAAATACCCGAGGTAAACGAACAACATTGCCGAATGAATAAGTCAGAAACACATTTAACTTGAGATTTTTATACGAAAATGTATTACCAAAGCTACCAAAATCCGTAGGGTCGGCTGTGCCCGAATATTCGAGGAATTTGATTTTTTCTTTATCGCGTTCTTGGAAATAGACATCTGTCACAGAGACGTTTCCATCCTGGTCAAGGAACGTAGGCAATCCGTCTTCATTCAAACCTCTGAATGGAATAGAAAATATGGATCGCACGGAATAACCTTCGAGGGCAAAACCTGACCCGGACACCAAATCCATAACTCGAGACTGGTTCTCGAGACTGGTAACTTTATTGACCGCATGGGTATAAATGAAGTCGGTAGTCCATTTGAAGTCATCAGTAACAATATTACGGGTAGAAAGGCTTAATTCAACCCCATGCGATTTCATATCCGCCACATTCCCATATTTGACTATTTGTCCACCCCAACCCGGCGTTGTCACAGCTCCTATCAGATCATAGTTATTACGCTTATACCAATCAAATTCGACATTGATACGGTTATCAAGGAAACCTAACGCCGCGCCAAGATTCAACTCGTGTTTTTTCTCGTAAGTAAGTTCCGGATTTTCTAACCAACTGATATCTGCCCCCGTTTCCTGATCGCCCGTGTTTGGTCTCCATGGCGTATAACTATTGATAACGACACGAGAGTTCGTTACGCCGGCAGGTCGATCGGCGACCATCGAATAGGAAGCTTTCAGCGTTAAAAACGAAAGAGCAGGTTTTAATGATTCGAAGAATTTTTCTTCGTGCGCATTCCACGCGCCTGATATGTTCCATGTAGGCAACCAACGGGCGGAAGTCGTTCTTCCCATTTGATTGGTTCCCTCATAGCGTATCGTACCATTCAGTGTATATTTCATTTTGTAAGAATACGTCCCGTTCCATAAGAAAGCCACACTGCGAGTTCGTGTATTATTTAACGTGTAATAATTGGATTTTTCTTCTTGTCCTTTTTTGAACACTTCATACGCGTATTGGGGTATTTCGCCCATGCTGTATTGCAATCCCCATCCACGGAACCATGTATCGTGACGAGTGAGTGAGCTTGTTTCCATCGCGCCGATCATCTGTATAAGGTGGTCTTCGTTGATTATTGTTTTGTAATCGAGTTGACCTCGAAAATCATACGATAGCATATTAAAATCGCTACGCTCGTAGATACCACCGTTAGGCAATACGGTAATAGGAACCGCGTACGCGTTATCCGGATCCGAATAAAGGTACGGATTGCTGTCGCGGATGACAGTAGTAGGCATCGCGCGGTAGGCTAAAGCCTGATTGGAGAAATCTGTTATATGATGTTCTTGCGAAGACGTTGAATACTTCGCGGCTCCTAATATCGCTGCCTCCAATCCTTTGACAGGCTTCCATCTGAGTTCGCCTTGGAATTTCAAGTCAGCAACATTAACATCCATGTAATTATTCTCCAATTCACTTAAAATATTGAATGGAGCGTAATTACGAGTGTAAAATTCGTTCGGATCCAAAACTCTCGACGTATTCATCGCGTAAGAGTACGGATTGATGTCGAAATCGCGGTTTATTGAGCCATATACCGGTTCAATGGTTGAGCCTAATGTTCCGGGAGCTCTTTGTTTACGGAAAGTGGCGTTAGATATAACATTTAAAGCCAGACTTTTAGAAATATTATACGTCGCGTTCAAACTAGCTGTATAACGATTGACTTTACTTTGTTCCGACCAACCGGGATCTACCATCGCGCTCAACGACGCGTAGTAGGATGATTTTTCGGTACCCGAAGTCACGCTGACAGAATGGTTTTGAGTTAAATTGTTTCGGAAGAGAAGACCAAACCAATCGGTATTCCGATATTCGGCTTCTCGCAGGTAAGCGTTGCGACTCGCTTCTGTATTCAGTAATTGACCGGAAGCGATTAACTGGTTCATTTTTCCATAAACGCCGCTTTCACTTCTGTTAGCAACATCCGCGTAAGTAAGCCATCCTTTACGTTGCATTTCCTGATAAACGTCCATCTGCTCCTGAGAGTTCATTATATTAAAATCACTATAGGATGGTTTCAAACGCATGGTAAATTCACCTGTATAACTGATGCGGCTTTGTCCAGCCTTACCTTTTTTGGTGGTTATAACGATTACGCCCGCCATCGCGCGCGCTCCATAGATTGATGTAGCCGAACCGTCTTTCAATATATCGAAACTTTCGATGTCGTCAGCGTTCAATCCGGCTATAACGGAACTGATCAACGTAGTGGCGTTACCGGATGATAAATCATCGGTATCCACATCGATCACATCTTCCATAATAATACCATCGACTACCCATAGCGGTTTAGAACTACCATAAATAGAAGTAGCTCCACGTACGCGGATTTTAGGAGCTGTACCAAACGTACCGGATACGTTCTGTACCGAAACCCCCGACGCGCGTCCTTCAAGTCCACGGCTTATTTCCGGCATCCCGTCTATTTTTACATTTTCACCAACCAACTTACTGCTTGCTCCGGTGAATAAACGTTTGTCAATAGTCTGCATACCGTTCACGACTACCTCCGCTAACTGGGTTGAAGAGGTTTTCATAGATACTCTCATATCCGTCGCCACAGGTACATCCTGCGATTCGAAACCGACAAGAGTAAAGGTCAGATTTTTTACATTTTGAGGAACCGAAAGCGTAAACTTTCCATCAACATCTGTAATAGTACCAATGGTTGAACCTTTTACAGCAACGGCGGCTCCAATCAAGGGTTCACCCAGTTCATCGACTACGATTCCTTTAATACTTCGATTTTGGGCAAAAGATGAACCAATGCTCAAAAGAAAAAATAAAGAAAGTAAATACCAATTTTTCATAAGCTTCTTTAAGTTAATTTGGTTTTTCTTCGAATTAATTTGACATCTACTGGATATCGACGATAAAAATGGTTCATTGGGGATTGACCCAGTAATTTGTCAAAAAAATAAATAGAGTTAATAGGTTGATTCTTTTCGCTATTTTATAGCTATGCTACAAAAGCTGAATTAATTAATTGTTTTTCGTTAATTTAAGTAACATAAAATATATATTATTAGTTTATAAATATTATCCACCAATAAAACAAAGAGTAAAGAGTATTATTTTTTTGGTTTTTATTAAAAAACACTACTCATTTGCAAATATAAACATTTTTCTTTCCAAAAACACAAATATATGTAAAAAAAATAAATACTTGCATAAAAATAACTAATTCTCATCTTTACGTATTATTAGATTAAACAGCTATGTATGTACGGTAAAAAATCACAAAGACACAATTATTTAATCATAATTACCGAATATCCAGTTTCACCTGCGTTTTCCCATTCTTTACATTATTTCCTATTGTCAGAAAAAATAAGGAAGCTAACGCCTCCTTATTTTTATGATCAATTGGAATATAATCCATACCTTTATTTATCGTATGCTTCGGCATGCACGGCTTTCACGGCACGCCCCGACGGATCGACACGGTTTTTGAATGAAGCGTCCCATTCCAATGCCGTAGCTGTACTGCAAGCCACAGATGGTACCGACGGTACGGTCTGAGCCGCCGAAGCCGAAGGAAAATGCTCTTCAAATATAGTACGATACCAATATTCTTCTTTCGACATAGGAGGATTGATCGGAAAACGTTCCGCCGCGTGTTGCATCTGTTTATCCGATATTTTCTTTTCCGCTACTTCGCGAAGCGTATCTATCCAACTATACCCCACGCCATCGGAAAACTGCTCCTTTTGACGCCACGCCACACTCTTCGGCAAGTAGTCTTCAAAAGCTTCGCGCAATATATGTTTTTCTATTTTACCGTTTCCACACATCTTATCTTTGGGATTCAAGCGCATGGCGACATCCATAAATTCTTTATCAAGAAAAGGCACACGTCCTTCCACTCCCCAGGCCGCAAGCGATTTGTTCGCGCGCAGGCAGTCGTACAAATGAAGCCGGTCTAACTTACGCACGGTTTCTTCATGCAAGGCCTTCGCGTCAGGCGCTTTATGAAAATATAAATATCCGCCGAACAATTCGTCCGAACCTTCACCCGACAACACCATTTTCACGCCCATCGACTTAATATAGCGGGCAAGCAAATACATCGGCGTTGACGCGCGAATCGTGGTCACATCGTATGTCTCTATATGGTATATAACATCGCTCAACGCGTCTAAAGCTTCTTCTACCGTAAAATGTATTTCGTGGTGCACCGTACCTATATATTCGGCGACAGTTCGGGCGGCGATCAAATCCGGCGCGCCCTCCAGCCCCACGGCAAAAGAGTGCAACTGAGGCCACCATGCCTCCGTTTTATTATCGTCTTCGACGCGACGCGCGGCATAGAGTTTAGCCACAGCCGAAATGACGGAAGAATCCAGTCCGCCCGAAAGCAAAACCCCGTACGGGACATCCGACATCAGTTGACGATGGACGGCAACTTCCAACGCGCTCCTTAACTCAACTATATCTGATTTATTATCTTTCACATTATCATATTCCATCCAGTCGCGCTGATACCATTTTTTAAGTTCATTCCCTTCCGAGCTGCACAAGTAATGACCGGGTAAAAATTCCTGAATATTAGGACATACTCCTTCCAACGCCTTTAATTCGCTTGCCACATAAAATTGACCGAAATCATCATACCCCATATATAAAGGTATTATTCCCATGTGGTCGCGACCGATAAGGTATATATCTTTCTCCTCATCATACAGGGCAAAAGCAAATATACCGTTCAGGTCTTCAAACAAATCAGCGCCTTTATCCCTGTATAAAGCAAGAATAACCTCACAATCGGAGTGCGTAAGAAATTCGTAATTCGGATACCTTTTTCTGATTTCTTTGTGATTATAAATTTCCCCGTTTACAGCCAATACAAGTTTGCCGTCTTTACTGTAAAGAGGCTGCTTCCCCGAATCCACGCCAACGATAGATAAGCGTTCGTGAGCCAATATGGATTTTTCGCCGCAATAGATACCCGACCAGTCCGGTCCGCGATGCCTAATCTTTTTTGCCATGCGCAAAACCTGCCCACGTAAGACATCCATTTGTTGCGATAAATCAAAAACACCTACAAATCCACACATTAATTTATTCTTGTTTATTTTATTTATATTCTATCATATACACAGCGACAAATGTATATCATTTTATCAACAAATAAAAATAAATAAAGATATTTTGATTATATTTTATCATATTTCGTTTCAAAACAATATAGATACAATAAAAAAGTATCACTTTTGTTTAACTATAACATATCTTAAAAAAGATGTTTTGCACATAAATTTTATAATAAATGCTTATCTTTGAACCCGAATGAGGTCATATAGCCTCCAACAAATGAAAAAGCAAAATAAAAAGCAAAATAAAAAGCGGTATTCTCTTCTTAGTATTGTAATAAGTAATAAATTCTCACTCTCCTATTATCATTGGGCGGGAGAATGGCGAATTCCTTAAGCCGACAATTAGCCATTGATTGCGTCGTGGTCTTCAACTCGCAATCTATCGCAAATCATCAATCTATTTTTTTTAAATCATAAATAAAACAAATGAACAAATTTTCTTTGCTCATAATGTTGCTGTGTACGACATTATGTCCCGTGGGCAGTCATGCTCAAGAAGTAGTTCGTCAAGTCCTGTCCATTGACGAAATGTTTGCGCTTGCCGACCAAAACAGTAAGTCGTTGCGCCCAAGTGTTACCGGTATAAACGAAGCGCGTGAGGTCGTAAATGTCGCTAAAAACGCCCGTTTACCGGAAATTGACGCGTCCTTATCATTCAATTACTTAGGTGATGGAACTCTGCTTGACCGTGATTTCTCTCATATAACGAAAGCGCCGATACCCCACTTTGGAAATAATTTCTCGGTGGAAGTATCGCAAGTGATTTATTCCGGCGGAGCGATTTCCAACGGCATTGCAATCGCCAAATTGCAGGAAGAAAACGCCAAATTGGGCTTGGAAACGAGTCGCAACAACATCCGTTTCCGCTTGGTGGGTTATTATCTTGATTTATTCAAACAACAAAACCTGCTTCAAGTCTATGAAAAGAATATCGAACAAACCAAACAGGTATTGAAAGATATTCAGGCAAAAGGCAAGGAAGGCATTGTTTTGCAAAATGATGTCACACGTTACGAATTGCTGTTGTCCAATCTTGAACTTGTCCGCACGCAAATTCAAAATACGCTGACAATCTTGAATAACAACTTGATAACTACTTTGGGATTACCCGCCAATGTCAAAATAGTGCCGGACGCGAAACTTCTTTCGCAGGTATTACCCATTGAGAACGAAGGCTATTGGACAAATACAGCCGACCAAAATTCACAAGATTTGAAACAATTGTCTTTGGCGGTACAAATGACGGAGCATCAAGATAAAATCATTAAATCCGAACGATTGCCTAAAGTGGCTTTGTTTGCCGGAAATCATTTGGACGGACCGATTACCATAGAAGTTCCTCCCATCAATAAGAACTTGAATTATTGGTATGTAGGCGTTGGCGTGAGCTATAAATTATCGTCGTTGTATAAGACCAAGAAGTCTGTCAATCTCAACAAATTCACTATTCAACGCGCCAAAGAACAGTACGATGATGCAAAAGAACAAATTGAATTGGCTGTAAAGTCGGACTACATCAAGTATTTGGAAACGTATGAACAACTGAAAACGCAACAAAAAAGTGTTGAACTCGCCAATCAAAATTACGCCGTAGTCAGCAACCGTTACAAAAATGATATGGCGCTGATTACCGATATGCTTGACGCAAGCAACGCTCAGTTGTCAGCTGAAGTTCAATTATCTAATTATCAGATAAATATTATATTCAATCATTACAAGCTTCTTTATATTTCAGGAACATTATAAATTGAAATATATTATGAAAACAATTAATCCAACAATTATTGAAAAGACGGCAAAGACAGTCGTTGCTATTTTCGTATGGAGTATTTTAGCATTGTCTTTCAGCTGTAGTTCCGATGAGCATGCGATGGAAAACATCACATCTACATACAGCATCGGCGGAACGATTACGAAGTCCGATGGAGGAGCGGCTACCGACGCGTCCATCCATCTTCAAAACCCTGCCGATGGCAGCGATCTTGGAATAACAACTACCGATGCTTCCGGTGCGTATGTCTTTTCGGGGATTCCGGCAGGCGTGTATAAAATTGTTGTAACGCTCAACGGTTACGAAACGGCGACCATCGCCGACTTTGATTTGAAAAGCAACGCGAGCGGTAAAGATGTTGTTTTACAGAAAATTGTTGTGGCAACTTACACAATTAGCGGTACAGTAAGCACATCAGACGGCGGTATCGCGTCCGGCGCGACCTTACAACTGCAAACGGCTGCGGATAATACACTTGTGGGTCAAACAGTTAAAACAGATGCAAACGGAGCATATACACTGACTGATATTCCGGCTGGCACGTACAAAATCATCGTTACGCTTGATGGCTACGATGCGGAAGTAATTACCGGTGTGGAAATTAATTCCAATGTAAGCGGAAAGAATGTTGTATTGCAAAAAACAGTATTAAATCCCGATGCGGTTATCATTAATTTTGAAGGTGGCGTCGCGACTGTCAACAATCTACCTTCCAACGGCAGTATTACAGCAAGCATAAGCGGGGCAGATGTCACGATAGCGACTTCGTCATTGAGTTTTACGGAATATGTCATTTCAGGATCAACACCTAACGGCTCGCTCAAAATCCAAAACAACGCGGTATCCGCCAACACCTTACATTTAACGTTGAACAATGCTTCAATAAGCTCCGCGTCTAAACTTCCACCTATTCAGATTACGAAAAATGAAGGAATAACTGTTGTCGAACTGAAAGGGATGAATAATTTGTCCGATAACCTTTCCAATGAAGAAAACGCGACGCTCATCAGCAAAAGCGGCTCAATAGAATTTGAGGGCTATGGCAGTCTGAAAATCAGTGGCGCGGCAAAACACGCTATCGCAAGCAGCAAAAAAGACATTACGGTACGTAGTGGCGATATTATCGTCACATCGGCAGCCTCTGACGGGTTTCACGCGGAAGTCGGTTTCACCGCTTCAGGCGGTTCTTTGAATATTTCGGCTTCAGGAGACGCTATTGACGCAGGTAGCGGAACGGCTACAATTAATGGAGGCAACATTACAATTGTATCTGCCGCCGCCGACACAAAAGGCATGAAAGGCGACGCAGGGGTAACCGTGAACGGCGGGGCGATAGCCATGAAGGTTTCCGGCGCGCAATCAAAAGGTATCAGCAGCAAAAAAAATGTAGCGATAACCGGTGGAAATATCACGATAGAAACTTCCGGCGCCACAGTTCTGGAAACATCAGGCAGCGGTTACGACCCAAGCTATTGCACCGCCATCAAAGCCGACGGCACAATAACCGTCAGCAGCGGCACGATAACCATTAACAGTCTCAAAACAGCTAATGGTGGTAAAGGTTTGTCTGCCGATGGCGATATTACCATAACCGGCGGGAACATCCGCGTTACGACGGCAGGCGACGGCGCGGTTTATACCAACGAAACGGGTGCGAAAGATTCTTATTCGGCGGCTTGCGTCAAAAGCAATGCCAACATATCGCTCTTGGGCGGCACAATCACCTGCAACAGTTCGGGTACTGCCGGTAAAGGCATCTCAGCAGATGGGACACTGACCATCGGCACGACAGGTGCAAGCGACAATACACTTGTTATCACGGCAAGTACGACAGGACAGAAATTTCTCGTTTCAGGCTCAACGAGCGGTGGTAACGGACATCCCGGCGGTGGCGGTCAAGATAATTCCGATTATGCCAATCCTAAAAT
>JAISKQ010000173.1 GCA_031260865.1 Prevotella sp. | reverse complement strand
TCTGATGCTTATATGTCTAATGGTTCAACCTATTTTGAGGCTGCTAAATATTTAGCTGATTTGATGTTTGGCGGTTCTGGTTTTCTTGGCTGGTGGACATTTACAGACCATGCTACTGTCGGTAATTTTATGTTGACGGTTAAGGCTCAAGAATACAAATTTTTATTTAATGTTTATTGGGCTTATAAGTCTGATTCTTGTTCTTGGATGATTTCAGGCTTAAAAGGTAATCTAACACAGGATTTGATGGATTTGTTTTCGAGTTCAGAACAAAAAAAATATTTGTCTCATCTAAATATTTTGTAATATGGAAAGAAAATTGTGTACTACTAAAATAGGCGAAACTATTGAATACTACGGTATTTCTTATGTTGTTATACCTTCGGGCGTTGTTAAAGGTACTTGTAGAGGTTGTTTTTTAGCCGATCATTCTGCTTTATGTTATCGTTTTCATGTTGATAATAAAAATTTTTTTTGTTGCGCTGCATTTAGGGAAGACAATATAGATATAATCCTTTTAAATATTTGATTGTATGAAAGATATAGGTACATTTTTTAGTTATGGCGATTTTCTTTATGTTGTTTTGGAAGCTCCTACCGCTTCGTGTGTAGGTTGTTCATTCAATGATTTAGATACTGGTTTTTGTACTCGTCCTTATGATTCTGAATTAGTCTGTAAATCAGGATATAGGGATGACGAATTAGATGTAATTTTTTGTAAAATTAAAACTTGCCACGATGAGTAATAATAGTTCTGTCAGTTGGCTATTTATTTGTTTTATAGCCTCTGAAAAACGTTTTGTTGTGCATGTCGTTGCCGTTTCGTCTTTCTTCAAGGCGTTACAGGAACATGCAGCTATATTCCCTACTCATTCCGTTGTGTTCACATTACAGATTCCTTTGTTTCTCGCTGAATATGTAGGTAAACAATTACAATACTATTTCACGGATACAGAACGAATTTACAATGAGTTTTCACGGTGCATAAATTCCCCTATGAATAGCCTTGTAGTTTCACAAGCTAAGACCTATCAAGGTCTTATTCCACTAAGTTACAGCGATGTCAGTAAACGTTTTTCGCTTTCTTCGTGGAATGGAGACTATTATGAGGGCGGACAAGCCTTTATTCTTCATTCCTCTTTAATTGAGTTCTTTAACTCAATCTTTTTTGTTTCAAATAATGCAAATATTTTAAATTTATTCCAATGAGTATAACCCATATTAATGATAGACAAACACAATACGCCTTGCGTATGTATAAATGTCTTCCTGTAATGGAAGACGGTGAACAAGTTGATAATCTTGTTCATTTTACGGTTGATAGACCTTTTATTTTGCTTCATGCTTTTGTCGTTCGACAAACAGAAGATACTGATAGATATTCAGACCTTAACCAAGGTATTTCTAATGCCTTGCTTTATCTCGACCCTCACCCTGTTGTTCAAGTAATGAATGTAGCTAATGTTTCTGCGTTTCATGTTGCGCCTAATCGCTATTATATT
Organism: Prevotella sp.; assembly: GCA_031260865.1. Taxonomy (GTDB): domain Bacteria; phylum Bacteroidota; class Bacteroidia; order Bacteroidales; family Dysgonomonadaceae; genus Dysgonomonas. The sequence continues at coordinate 2,508 of JAISKQ010000173.1, read as the reverse complement.
CAAGACCTGCGCCCTGTTGATGGTGACGTGGATAATGACGGTAACGAATTAGAACGTAATGACTTTCAGCAATATGTTTTTGTTCTTTTATGTACTAACTTTTAATTTTTATACCATGTTAGAAAAGTTTCGTTTAGATTGGCGTAATACGCCACAAAGACAATTTGATGCTCTTCAAGAAATGCTTAAGTATCTTAAGAATATAGATACGAAATTGCTTTCTTTAGGGCAAATACAGTCTTTGGTTGAAAGTACTAATTTGCTATTACAGCAAGTAGCGGATAACACAAGTTGTGCTTGTGCCGCTTTAGAGGTCAATAATGATAAGTTAGATGTCATTATTGATTATTTATCAGGATTAGAACCTAATCCGCCTATTCCTCCTGACCCTGTTTATCTTTTTGAATGCAATTTGCCTATAGATGAGGATGGCAATTATGTTTTTCATATTAATAAAGTTGATAATAATTATCTTTTTACTCTTCCTCTTACTTCATTAAGGAATAATTATTTTATTGATTTTGATGTTTTTTTAAATAATCAGCCTTTCCCAGGTACTTATGCTGGTCATGATGGCGCTCCTGAGGCTGGTCAATATGTTACGTTCTATTGGACTACACCGCTTGAAGATTCTTCGTTTGTACCTGGTGATGTTCTTACTTTCGGTTTCCGCCAAAATTATTCATATTATTCTTTTGGTTTGGTAGTTTATTATGATGATGTTGATATTCCTCATGTTTTTAAAGCTGAAGGTTTAGTAGGCGACGGCACCGAATTATCTCCTTATCTTTATGCTATTGATAATAATGATTTGTCTAATCGTTCATTTATGCTTAATCTTACAAGCACTTATAATGATATTGATAAGACCTATGAAGTAGTCGAAGTTTCTACTAATGAAATTAATGGTATTAATAAGCAAATTGATTATTGCAGCTGTTTTTTTGAACCTGTTACTTTGTTGGCTGATAAACGAGTTTCAGGACTTTTAAAGTTTATTCAGGACGATTCAGGTGCGGTATTTTATGTGCAGTTTTCTTTTGTTTCTCTTTGGTTGGACATGTTAGACCTTTTGTTTTTGAAAACGGCTTCATCTAATCCTTTGCAAATATGTTCTCGCTCTGATTGGACTTGTGAAAAACAGACTATTGACGGCGGTTCATTAGACTGGTTAACCGTACCTGTAGGCGGTGCGTCTACTTATTATGACGTCCCATCGTCTTTGGATGTTCTTGTAGATAATAATACTACTGGTGCCGTTCGTAAAGCTAATCTTGTATTTACAAATGATGATGGCGATACATTTACGGTCTATGTAGAACAACAACAAGGTTTTTAATTAATTATAAATAAAGGTTTTAGGATAGGGGTTAACTCCTATCCTACCCCCTTTTTATCCTTAAATATTATGACAAAATTAGAAAAAGATTTACAATTTTTATGGAATATGCAGAATATAGACCGTCAAGTATGGTTATTTTTGCCTAACTATAAAGGTACTAATATACACATCCAATTGACTAAAGACGCGCGGACTGGTGAGTATATAAGCTATTGTTCTCATCCTAAATTTTTGTTTCGTGATTTTTCGTTGCGGAAACTTCTTTCTTATACGTTCATTTGGCTTCGCTATTCGTGTGATTCTGCTGTAATAGATAGGGAACATATTGCTACTCTTGAACGTGCCCTTGTGTTCATGGAGCACCTTAAGCGTGAACCCTCTTTAGAGTTCTTCGGCTAATATTATATATACTATAGTTGGACTTGTTTATTATTCACTTTTCGGATTACGTTTTTTTATATGTTTGATTCTGATGTTCTTAAGATTTATAGAGATTTTAGTTGTATTCTTATTCCAAGTAGTTTGCTTGCTGCGGGTGCTGGCGGTAAAAAGCCGGAGTTTGAAAGAGCGTTACTTAATTCTAATTACGATATTAATACTCATCCTGTTGGTTGTGATTGCCCTGCTTGCTGTGATATTCCTATAAGTGAGGTCTATTATAAAGAGAATAAGAAACCTACTAACCTTTCTGAATTTGGCTATTTAATTAGCTCTCGCAGCAAGAAAGCGATTAAGAATGCAGCTAATTCTATATTTTTTCGTAGTGAACATAAAGAATACTTACGATTTATAACGTTTACTTTTCCTCCGCTTCCTGAATCATTTAGTGATAAAGTTCAGGAGGATAAATATTTACATAAATTATTTTTAAAATTTATAGACAATGAGCGCAAACACTATGGGCTTAATAAATGGCTCTGGACAAATGAACGACAATCAGGCGAACGCCTCGAAGAACACGAGAAAGGTTCTCGTGAAGTTCTTCACTATCATTGCATTTTTGAGTATGAAAACCGTATTAATTATTACATGGTTAATTTGCGGTTTCTTCGGCTTTTGTATCGTAATAACTTTAATATTTTATCAAGTTATAGCAAGTCTTTTAAAAAAAATTCATTGGGATATACCCGCTTAAAATCAGCCTGTCAGGCTATTGCTAAAGGTGA
>JAISKQ010000115.1 GCA_031260865.1 Prevotella sp. | reverse complement strand
GCGGAAGCGCCTATTGTGCTCACCGGATCGGCTATCGGTTCCAATCTGGGACGCTTTTTTAAGGTAGAACAGAAGTATCTGATGCTGCTTATCGGTTGCGGCGCCGCCGGCGCTATCGCGGGTATCTTCAAAGCTCCTATCGCGGGATTGGTATTTGTGGTGGAAGTGCTGATGCTCGACCTGACCACGTTTACCGTACTGCCTCTGCTTGTCACATCGGTTACGGCAGCTACGATATCCTATCTGACCATGGGTATCCGGGCCATGTTTAACTATGCCCACGCGGATGTTTTCTTATTGGAACGAATTCCGTATGTAATCTTGTTGGGTATCTTTTGCGGACTGGTTTCATTATACTTTACCCGCGCTATGAACTGGTTTGAGGATCGGTTCCGGAAGTTGACTTATTGGAATAAGTTCCTGATAGGGGCTTCCATATTAAGTATCTTAATATTCCTGCTTCCCCCATTATATGGAGAAGGATACGGCGCGATAGAAATGTTGATAAACGGTCAGAAAAATTATACGGCTTTACTGGATAACAGCGTGTTCTTCCAGTTTAAAGACCACCGTTGGACTATCATTATCTTTTTGTCAGGCGTCTTATTAATGAAGGTATTTGCTTCCAGCGCCACAAACGGGGCAGGAGGTACAGGGGGTATATTTGCGCCGTCACTATTTCTGGGCGCTATCGCCGGGTTCATATTTTCCTTTACGCTCAATCATTCCGAGTTAACAGGCTTTGCGCCGTTGCTGCCGGAAGAAAACTTCGCTCTGATGGGAATGGCGGGTGTTATGGCGGGAGTCATGCATGCGCCGCTGACCGGTACGTTCCTGATAGCGGAACTTACGGGAGGTTATGAATTGCTATTGCCTTTGATGATTGTATCCATCTGTTCGTATGTCGTGATCAAGTTCTTTGAGCCGCATAGCCTCTATTCGATGCGTTTGGCTAAAAAAGGCGAACTGATTACCCACCATAAAGATAAGGCGGTGCTTACATTGATGGATATAGACAAACTGATAGAGTCTAATTTCCAGACTATTCAACCTGATATGTCCCTTGGCGATATGGTAAAGGTGATTTCAAGCTCATCGCGCAACGTATTCCCTGTGGTGGATGGCAAGAACCGTTTCCTGGGCATCGTCCTGATGGACAACATCCGGAATATCATGTTCCGCCCCGAGTTATATAACCGTTTCTATGTATCGCGCTTTATGACGTCGCCTCCGGCAATCATTGTGGTAGGTATGACCATGGAATCCATTATGAAAAGCTTTGATGACACGAAAGCATGGAATCTGCCTGTTGTGGATGAGAAGAATGTCTATTTAGGCTTTATCTCCAAATCCAATATACTGGATGTGTACCGGGAAGTGCTCGCCGATAACTTCGTGGAAGAATAATATAAACAGTTGATATTAAGGCATATAAAAAGAGAGCTTGGTTTCCCAAACTCTCTTTATCTTCTAACTTCCGCTAATAATATCTCTTAGCCTAAGTAACTCTTAAGTAGCTTACTACGTGAATTTTGCCTTAACCGCTTAATTGCCTTTTCCTTGATTTGACGTACACGTTCACGTGTTAATTGAAACTTATCGCCGATTTCTTCGAGAGTCATTTCCTGATACCCGATGCCGAAGAACATCTTGATAATTTCACTTTCTCGTTCTGTCAATGTTGATAAAGCACGCTCAATCTCCTGTTGGAGTGATTCGTTTATCAATGTGCGGTCGGCAATAGGAGCGTCGTCGTTAACAAGCACATCTAACAGACTGTTATCTTCACCTTCGACAAAAGGCGCGTCCATAGAAATGTGTCGTCCTGAAACTTTGAGCGAATCGGAGATTTTATCTACCGGTATGTCTAATTGCTCTGCCAGCTCTTCCGCCGATGGCTTGCGTTCGTTTTCCTGTTCAAATTTAGAAAAAGCTTTGCTGATTTTATTCAGCGAGCCTACCTGATTGAGCGGAAGGCGTACGATACGCGATTGTTCTGCTAATGCCTGCAATATAGACTGGCGAATCCACCACACTGCATAACTGATAAATTTAAACCCTCTGGTTTCGTCAAATTTCTCAGCAGCCTTGATAAGTCCCAAATTTCCTTCATTAATTAGGTCGGGTAAACTTAGCCCTTGGTTCTGATACTGTTTTGCGACAGATACCACGAATCTCAGATTTGCCCGCGTAAGTTTTTCAAGCGCCGCCCTGTCTCCTTTTTTAATAGCCTGAGCTAACTCTACTTCCTCCTCAACCGTAATCAAGTCTTCACGACCAATCTCTTGCAAGTATTTGTCTAATGACGCACTCTCACGGTTAGTAATTGACTTTGTAATCTTTAACTGCCTCATACACAGATATATGTAATATAATATCCAAAAAATGTTTGCAAATATAGTAAAAATATACCATAAAGTAAGCGTCTGTAGGAAAGTTTTATTCGCTTAATAGCTTTAATTAATATAAATAGAATATCGTTTCGTTTTTTTAAGTTTACCTAATAGTAATAACGCATAAGTTTCTTTATTGTTTTAAGAAACTGTTTAAATTTTATTTGTTCTGATTTTCAGCGCTATTTTGAGATGTATTTTTTGCTTATCCTTGTCGGTTTAGCGAACTAAATATCAAAAAGGTGACAAAAGTAACACTTCTCAGTCATCACCGCTTCGCGCCATTCTTCGTTCTTGTAAACTTGTAAGCTAGTAAACTTGTAAACTCAAAACTTAAAAGGTGACAAAACGGATTGTCGGCAATAAAACGACCTCGAAGAGGTCGTATGTTTATAGCAAAACACATACCGTCCGCATTCGACCCCGTAGGGGTCGTATAGATGAGATTTTAATATTAGCTATAAACATACGACCCGTTGGGTCGAAACGGACAATTAAGTTATCAGTAATGAGTAATCAGTAAAGAGTAATATAAGTACTTTAAACTCAAAACTCATTACTTTGAACTCTTTTTTCTTATAACTCGTAACTATATCATCATTTCAAAGACCTCTTCAATCATTGCTTCGCGCCGCGAATGGTTTATTGTTAGAAAAAGGTGACAAAAGTAACACTTTTTAGGTGACATCGCTTCGCGCCATTCTTAATAGGCTACGCCGAACGTTGTTTCCTCATTCTTCATTCTTCATTTTTCCTCATTCTTCATTTTTCTTCGTTTACTAACATGCTATAACTCTTGTAAACTCAAAACTTAAAAAGTGACAAAAGTAACAGTTTTCGGTCATCATCGCTTTGAGCCATTCTTTTCTTGTAAACTTGTAAACTTGCAAGCTAGTGTTTAGTTAATTTTGATATGCCGTAATTATTTTGTATCTTTACATCAAAAAAGACTTATGGTAAAGTATCGGATAAACTTAACAAAAGAAGAAGTTTTGGAACTTCAGAAAAT
>JAISKQ010000114.1 GCA_031260865.1 Prevotella sp. | reverse complement strand
ACAATGCTCATTATCATAATGAACCCTGCCAATCCCCATGTTGCCTTTTCAAGGAAATCAGTTGTTTTACGAACACCCATAATAGCATTTGATGATGAGAATCCAGATGACAAACCGCCACCTTTTGAATTTTGAACGAGAACTATTAGTACTAAAGCTATAGCTGCAATTACAATCAATATAGTAATAAGTGCAATCATTTTTTGTCTTTATAATTTGAATTTATAATCAATTTTTCAAGAAAACTCAATTGGTCTGCAAAGTAAATGTTTTTTTTCGGATAATTCAAACTTAAATGTTTAATAATTTTATAAGCCTTCTCATACTTCTTCTGTTTTATATATATTTTGGCTAATGTTTCGGTAAAAAACAGGTCTTCGCTCTGTTCGTCAGTAGTATCTTCTTCTATCTCATTGTAGGAAGCGGTACCTTTCTTTACTTGTATATGAATGCCTCCTTCTTCCTCCGATTTAGTGATAAATGAGTCTATTATATCCTGATGCTTCAACGATAGAGTATTATCCGCGTTATCAGAGGCGGATGTACTTTCCTGTTCGGTCTGTATATATGTGAAATAATCGGTAGAGGCAAGACCTGCATGTGAGATGTTATATTCTAATTCTGATTCCATACCATCAGCATTTATTTCCTCTCTTGATTCAAAAAAGGCGTTTAATAAGATGTCTGTTTTGTTTTCCGAAATTTCGGTCTTCCCGGTTTCAGTAAAGAAGCGATCATAATCCTCACTGAATATATAATAAAACAAGGCTCGCCGGTCTCTAACGGCTATACTTCGGCGTGAAAGTTCCGTCTCGTAGCTTTCGAAGCCATGAATATATAATGCTTTTAAATAAGCGAATATAGCCCCTTGAAAATAGGGCTGTTCAAAAACCAGTTCTTTCAGGCTTTCTATGACCTGCCTGTCGGGGAGGCTTTTTTTATCAATTAAAAGGTTTAGGGTCTGAATATCCATAGACGTCTTGTTTACCAGTTAGACATCGTTGAATTGAATATTTGATCTACAATTTCCTTTGTCAGTTCATCAATAAGGCCGTCTTGCACGTCCGTAAGCATTAAACTACTGGAAAAATCCCGATAGGCGGAGACTGTTTCGTCTTTATCTTCTTCGGGTCTTACATTGTTTCGGAAGCGAAACTTCACAGCCATCGTCAGGCGTGTCTGGGAAGCCAGATTGTTTTCCTGTACGGCTAACGGAGTAAGGTCGTACCTCACTATCTCGCCTTCTATTTCCATCGATGGGGCTATGCTTGTAAGTTGCAGCTTAGTTCCTCTGATGAACACGTCTTTCATGTGCTCGTTAAAAACCTGCGTTAACGGAGGATATACCAATGGGGCTTGATTCTGGAAATCGCGTATCTCAAGAGTCGGCGTTTCTGTATAGTTAATATTCGAACCATTAAACTTGTAAGAAACGGTACAAGCTGTTATCACGATGGCTAACAGGATGAACAAGACAGTTTTTTTCATAAATTATCCAGATTATATTCTTTAATTTTTCGATATAGTGTACGCTCCGATATTTTCAGATCTTGCGCGGCATTCTTCCGTTTTCCGTTATGGCGTTCTAATGCTTTAATAATCATGTCTTTTTCCACGTCCTGAAGCGAAAGTGTTTCTTCTTCATAGTCCGGCGTTTCTATTATATCCGCATCATCTGTAATGTTTTCGGCAGGTAATATTGTCCTCTCGTCCTTTATGGCCTTTTCATTTGCTTTCACCACCATGGAGGTAAACGCTTTATCTATAATAGGAGATGCTATATCCGCCGATTTAAGGTTGCCGGCAACTATATCGTGAACTATCTTTTTCAATTCGTTCATGTCTTTTTTCATATCAAAAAGAACCTGATATAGGATTTCACGCTCATTGTTAAAGATCTTTTGATCGTTACCTCCTAATGAACCTATGGGCGCTAACCCGACTTCATTCGCCGGAAGGTATAACTTCAAAATCGCGGGCGTTATCTCCCTTGTTTGCTCAATAATAGAGATTTGCTCGGTTATATTCTTTAATTGGCGGATATTTCCCGGCCAATAATAATCTTTTAGCATCTGCCTTGCTCCGTCCGTTAACGAAATAGGAGGCATATTATATTTTTCGGCGCAATCGCTTGCGAATTTTCTGAATAACAAAGGTATATCGTCTTTTCGGTCTCGAAGCGCCGGAATGCGAATAGGCACAGTATTCAGACGATAGTATAAGTCCTCGCGGAAACGCCCGTTTCGGGTGGCGGTTATCATATCCAGATTAGTGGCGGCAACAACGCGGACATCTGTTTTCTCTACTTTGGATGAACCTACTTTTATAAATTCCCCTGATTCAAGAACTCGTAATAAGCGCGCTTGTGTAGATAGAGGCAATTCTCCGACTTCATCGAGAAATAATGTGCCTCCATTGGCTACTTCAAAATAACCCTTACGCTCGCCTGTCGCTCCTGTGAATGAACCTTTTTCATGACCGAATAACTCCGAATCGATTGTTCCTTCGGGTATGGATCCGCAGTTGACGGCTATATAGGCTCCATGCTTACGGTGGCTGAACTGGTGTATGATTTGAGGAAAATTCTCTTTGCCTACTCCGCTTTCCCCCGTCGCAAGAACAGACATATCCGTTGGAGCTACCTGAAGCGCTATATCTATCGCCCGGTTAAGATCGGGACTGTTCCCAATAATGCCGAAGCGTTGTTTTACTTGTTGAATATCCGGTTTTGCCATCTATAATTATATGATTGTATGTTACGAATAAACAAAGGATTTAATCGTAATGTTCAACAGAACCTGACAAAATTACATATTTATTCCTGTTCTGTCAGTCTTTTTTAGTGAAGATTTCTAAAGAAGAGCCTTAATCCGTGGCTTTCGCCAAAGCGTAGGTTTTAGCTTTGAGAAACATTCCAAAATCTTTTATATCGGTATATTTAGCCAGTTCTTCCGGTAAAATAGGTTTTCCGAATCGTAGATGGATTGTTTTGCCTCTTTTATTGTAAACTTCATGTCCCAGCCTCAGTGAGCGCAACCGCCAGTTAACAAGATCAAGGAAATTAAAGAACCATGAGTTCTTACCGCTAAAGTACATCGGTATTACCGGGACTTTCGACTTCTTTATCAATTTCAATACCGGTTCTTGCCATTCACGGTCTTCAACCTCCATCCTGAAGTTTCTGATTTTGGTCTTTGACACGGCTCCGGCGGGAAAGAACCCGAGAGGATGCTTGTTTTTTAGATGGTCTATCGATTGCTTTATCCCCTCAACGCTTGATTTACCGGATATTGTTCCGCTTTGAAAGGGATTTACGGCAATAAAGTTCGGCGCCATTGTATCTATCATTCCAAGAATGAAGTTTACCATCATTTTATAGTCGGGACGGACAGAACCTACCGTGGCGATAGCCGAAATGCCGTCGATATGTCCATAAGCGTGATTGGATACGGTAATGAACGCTTGCCCATTGTATTGATTCAGTACTTCTATATTTTCAACGACAATATTCACGCCTACATCTTTTAGCAGGTGCTTACAGAAGTCCACACCCTCATATTGTTTCGACGCGTCATATATCCGGTTAACCTTGTTCATTCCGGTTAGCCACATGGCGAATCTGATTAGGCTATTCCCCAAAGGACCGCGGAAAACCGGGCTTAATTTACGGATATCTTCATTGCTCAGCAGTATCTCTTTCATTTCTCAGTCTTATTTACGAGTTGCAAATTTCGTAAAAATAGAGATAAGTGGCAAATAATTTGTCCCTTGTTAGTCATTCAGCTCAATAACTTCTAAGTCGGTAATGTTTCCCGAGTCCAAAACAAAGCGTACTAATGTCCTTACCTTGTGGAAGCCATACTTGCCCGCCGCGCCTGGATTGATAAACAGACCGTTTATTTTCTTATCGAACATAACCTTTAGTATATGCGAATGACCTGCAATAAACAACTTGGGCGGATTCATCAATAAGATGGATTGTACACGTCGTTCATATTTCCCGGGATAGCCGCCTATATGGGTCATCAGTACATCCACACCTTCAAGGGTGAAGCGTAAGGTCTCGGGATAAACGGCACGCACCTTACTGTCGTCAATATTGCCGTAAACAGCCCGGAACGGTTTTCCTAAAGCTTCAAACTTAAGCGCCAGCTCTATTGTGCCTATATCTCCGGCATGCCATATTTCATCGCAGTCCGCGAAGTATTTCTCATACTTCTCATCCCACCAGTTATGCGTATCTGATAATAGTCCTATTTTCCTCATTATAAATTAATACAGATAGAGAAACAAACCGATAAGATGAATGTTCCCATCGAGGTATATTTTAAGTAAGGGTCTAACAGCCGGTTCTCCTTTATGTTGAAGATATCAACCAACAGCTTTATAAATATGATGAAACAGAAGAGATACAGGTACTGATACCACCGGCTACCGTATATAACGGAATATATAGCAAAACAAGCGACCGCACCGAAAGTGAGCAGGGCATGGTATCGTTTAGCGTTCTTTAAACCGATTCGTACCGGAATAGTTATCTTCCCCGATTTCTTGTCGTTATCCACATCGCGCATGTTATTCAGGTTGAGAACCGCTACGGTAAGCAATCCCAGTCCTATTGCCGGAAGCCATGGCATGAAATCCACAATATGCGTATGTAAGAAGTATGTGCCCACAACTGACACAAGCCCAAAGAAAGTGAAGGAGAAGATGTCACCAAAGCCTTTATACCCATACGGGTTCTTTCCGGCTGTGTATTTTATGGCGGCGGCTATGCAGGCTAATCCCAATAACAGGAAGAGCAGGATATATTTCAGTTCCATAAATTGCAGGGCTACATAGATAAGCAATGCTCCCACAATGGCGGCTAAAGTTATGGCTATCAGTATTCCCCGTTTCATCTGTTTGGGAGTTATCGCACCGCTCTGCACGGTACGCAGGGGACCTATCCTCTCGCCTGTAATGTCTGTACCATGTTGATAATCGCCAAGATCGTTAGCCATATTCGACAGGAGTTGCAGGATTGTCGCTATTGCTATCGTCAGAATGAGAACTGGTACGCTGAATTTATTGGTACTGTATGCTATACCGCTTCCACACAGGGCGGTAGCCACAGCCAGAAAAAGAGTACGGGGGCGGAGAGCCGAGAGCCACGATTTAAAAGACGCCATAAAAATATTTTTTCAAAGGTAGACATTTTTATTTTTCAATC
>JAISKQ010000109.1 GCA_031260865.1 Prevotella sp. | reverse complement strand
TAGTCTTAATGTAGGCAAAGGTTTTAAAAATGACAAACTGAGTGTCAGTATATTCGCTCAAAGTCCATTTATTAAGAGCAGGGACTTTAAGAATACGATAGAGACAGCTGCCTTCCGTCAACGATCTATATACACATATTCAGCGCGTTCGGTCGGTATTTCCGTATCGTTCCGTTTTGGCGAAATGAAAGCTCAAATACAGAAAACGAAGCGTGGCATCAACAATGACGACGTAATGTCGGGAGGAGATAACGGACAAGGCGGACAAGGCGGAACTACTACTCAGGGCGGACAAAATTAAATGAAGAATTAAAAATTAATAATGAAGAATTAACGCAAAGCGACAAACAATTAGCTCCGTCGTTAATTCTTCATTCTTCATTCACTCAATGACTTCTATAAGGTCTTTCAAGTCTTTTCTTACTTTAGGCTGGTTGTTCATCCAGTCCAGTTCAAGGTCTTTATATCCCAACGGTAAGATGAATGTCGCTGAAAGATGTTGTTCGGGAAAGTTCAATATCTTATTCAATATTTCCTTGTCAAATCCTTCGATAGGCACGGAATCCACGCGCTCGTTCGCCGCTATGACACATGCTATCCCCAACGCGATATATGTTTGTCTGGCGAGCCAGTTTTCCATATTGTCGCCGTTCTTGTCTCTGAAAAATTCAATCCTTTTCCTGTACTTGTCGCACCATTCTTTTCCGGGATTTCGTTTTCGTTCAATCAACGAAAAATATTCATCCAGGTATTTGTCAGTGAGTTGAGTGAAAGCCGCGAACACAAGAAGATGGGAACATCCCGTTATCGGTTGTTGCTGACATGCTTCTTTATAAATTTGTTCTTTCAGGTCTTTGTTTTCTATGACCAACACTTTATAAGCCTGCAAACCCAACGATGTGGGTGCGAGGTTGATAGCTTCCAGTATCCTGTCTATTTTTTCCCGAGGAACTTTTTTCCCGTTCATTTCTTTACAGGCGTGTCGCCAACCCAAGTCTTCTATTAAGTCCATCTTGTTTTTTATTTGTGTTATTCTTCTTTGAACCATCCGGAATACATCAGATAGTTTTTAGCTATCTTCTGATTTATTTCCTTTGCTTGTTCCGGATCTACTTTCTTTACAAATTTGGCGGGTACGCCGGCGTAAATACTACCCGGTTCTACCTGTGTGCCGCTGAGGATGACAGATCCGGCGGCTACAATCGCGCCTTCTCCGATTACCGCGTGGTCGAGCACAATTGCCCCCATGCCTATCAAAGCTCCGTTTTCTATCTTCGCGCCATGTATTACAACATTGTGGCCGATAGAAACATCATCGCCGATTTCTACTACCGATTTCTGATACAAGGTGTGAAGCACGCTTCCGTCCTGTATGTTTACTCTATTTCCGATGCGTATGGAATTTACGTCGCCGCGAAGCACGGTATTAAACCATATACTGCAATCTTTTCCTATAATTACATCGCCGATGATTGTCGCGTTTTCGGCCATGTACGTGTTTTCTCCAATCTCGGGGGTAAACCCTCTGACTTCTTTAATTAATGCCATTATTTGTTTTTTAGTTACATGTTAATGAGCTAATTACTGAATATGCCGATTAAATGTTTTCTCGCTTTGCGTCAATCGGCATATTATCTCATTGTCATATTTCTTATTTAATATAATAATCAAAAAACTCTCCTAATCCCTTTGACTCTAATTTTTTCGCCACTATTTTTTTATTTTTGTCCAATACAAATACCGATGGGATTTTAGATATATCATAATATATCCAATATTGGGATTTGTACATTGGATCGGCAACGTTTATCCAATTAGCTATTTTATTAGTTTCCACGAATTTTTCCCATTCTTCTTTGTCTTCGCCTTTCAGATCGATAGCAACCACCTGTACGCCTTTGTCCTTGTATTTTTTATATAGCTTGTCATGCAGGACAGGCGTTTCCATTATGCAATGATTGCAGTCGTGACTATAAAAATATAATATAAGGTAGTCTGCTTCTATATCGTTTGTTTTTATTGTATCTCCGATCAATGTCGTTAAAATCAGGTTGTGGGCTTTCATGCCGATACGGTTATCCTTGACCTTTTCATACATCTTTTGCAAATCGATCATTTGCGCGCTGTCTATCCAATCCGGTCTATGTTTTGCGTTGAAAATATATTCTTCGAACAAACGCGCCCAAATGTTTTCATCACCCATCCTGTCGCTGCTTATGGCGCTGTTTATAAGATAAGTAAGCATTTCTTTATAACAAAATTCATTACTATTTGTTTTGGCGACGAGTTTACTTGCTTCCATCGCCAACGAGTCTGGCGTTTGGTCAACCCATTGCTGCATGTAACTGTCGATAATGCTTGTCAGGTAATTCGTACTCCACAAACGCTGGTCGGTCAAGTCTATATTATCAAAGTAATGTACCCTTCCGTATTGGATGTTTTCCGCGAAATCCTGTTCATTTTCAGGGCTCGGGTGGGGTAAGGCGACAGGAGTCATCCCCTTCAGGAACGTTCCGAACCAGTTGTCTTTATTATCCGTGATCAGGTTTTCGACATACTTCAGGGAGGTTTCTTCTTCTGCTGTTATTTCTTTTTCCAGATCAGCCTTTTTTTTGTCGGTTGTTTTTGGGTCGTACAACTGTTTTTCCAAAGACGCCTTCTTTTTGTCGTTATCGGCTGCCCAATTCAGATAATTCCACAACAACTTTGTGTCGCTGCTTCCCGATACTGTGCTTTTCTGAGGATTAGCGCTATTTAGGGTTATCTGAATATCCTTTTGATCATCTCCGATTAATAAATCCGCTCGGATGTCGGGTTCGATATAGATGAAATATTGTGCTTCGGGATATTTTTCCTTCGCTGTGAATATCGCTTTTCCGCTATTAGAAACGATGACAGAGTCGCGGGCGTATGTGGCTTCCCTGAAATACTGACCGAGATACATCTTCTTTCCTTTTTGTCCTGCGATAGTTACTTCCAGATTGAACTCGTTTATTGTTCCCGGAATATTTTGAGCCTTCACCCCGGATAAGGAGAGAAGGCTCAATAATATAGTAATAGTTGTTTTAAATCTCATTTGTTTTTTCTTTTAGCCATTGTTTTTCGTCAGCGGTTAATAGTGGAGAAAGGCGGTCATATACAAATTTGTGGTATTCATTAAACCATGCGATTTCTTTCTCCGTCAGCAATCCTTTCACTATAGGAGTTGTATCTATAGGGCAAAGGGTCAGCGTTTCGAATGAATAAAAATCGCCAAACTCGGTAGTGGTCTCATGTCTCGCGCGTATCAGGTTTTCGATGCGGATGCCGTATTCGCCTGTCCTGTAAAGACCCGGCTCGTTGGAGGTCACCATGCCTATCTGCAATGTTGTGGGATTTTCATTCATGCGGATGTTCTGCGGTCCTTCGTGTACATTCAGGAAGTGACCGATGCCGTGTCCTGTGCCGTGCAGATAGTTCAATCCTTCGTCCCATAACGCTTTTCGCGCCAAGATATCAAGCTGGCTGCCTCTTGTCCCTTGCGGATAGATAGCTGTCGCCAAATCGATATGCCCTTTCAATACCATGGTGTAATCCTTTTTCATCTGCTCGGTAAGCGGACCTACGGCGATGGTACGGGTAATATCGGTTGTTCCGTCAAAATATTGAGCGCCGGAGTCGACAAGCAGGAATCCTTCGGGTTTCACAGGCAGGGAACTATCTTTTGTCACGTGATAGTGTACAATGGCTCCGTTAGGGCCATATCCCGAAATAGTGTCGAAACTTTCACCTACAAAGTTTTGCTGTTGGCTTCGGTATTCTATCAGTTTGCCGGGTATCATTATTTCCGTTACCTCTCCTGTAGGCACGGCTTTTTCCAGCCACATCAGGAAGCGTACCAACGCGACGCCGTCGCGTTCCATCGCGTTGCGGAAACCTTGCGATTCGGCTTCGTTTTTAATACTTTTCATCAGGTCGGCGGGCGATGGCATGTCGATGATCCGGCAATCGCTTGGAATAGTGTTATATAGCCTGAATGTTATCTTGTTGGCATCGAGGCAAATGGATGATTTCAACTTGGACGTATAATCGAAAACTTTGTCGTATTCAGCGATTATCACACCTTCGGCTTTCAGATAGTCCGATATTTCCGCCGTGAGTTTTTTGTGATTGATGAACAATACTGTTTCTTCGCGCGAAATATAAGCATAACTCACAGCCACAGGATTACACTTCACGTCATTGCCTCTGATGTTGAATATCCACGCGATAGTATCAAGGGAAGCGACAAGCAATGATTCCGCGCCGTTTCTTTCTATAGCGTCGCACACGCGGCTTATCTTCTCGCGCGCTGCTTCGCCTGTATATTTTTCGGGAAGCACAAATATGGGATTTGCCGGTATTTCGGGGCGGTCGTGCCAAATTTCGTTGAACGGGTCGTAATCGCCGTTAAGGTGTAATCCTTTCCTGTTCAGCGTGTGCGTCAGGTTAAACGCGTCTTTGGACGCGTACACGTTTCCGTCTATGCCGACATATTCGCCTTCGCCTAATTCGGTGGTAAGCCATTCTTCGATACTTGGAGTCAGGGGAAGCCCTTCTTTGAAAAGCTCTATTTTAGAACCTTTCAGTTCATTCGCCGCCTGCAAGAAATAGCGGGAGTCTGTCCATAGACCGGCTTTTTCGCGAGTGACAACCACGGTTCCCGCCGAACCGGTAAATCCGCTGATCCACTCACGTGAAGCCCAGTGGGAAGCGGGATATTCGCTCAAATGAGAATCGGTGGTAGGAATAATAAAAGCATGTAAACCTTTTTTTTCCATAAATCCGCGCAAGGCGGTTAATCTTTCATTTATATTCATAATTATGTAATTTGTGATATGTCTTTTACACTTCTAACGACTCGTTAAGGGAATTATTATCATTCATTGAACAAGTCCCTTCAAAGCGGGCGCCCGGTTCAATTTCTATTATGTGGGTCTTTATATCGCCTATTAGTAAGGAAGTGGATTTTAATATAACGGTTTCGGATGAGGTGATATTTCCCGTTACTTTTCCGAATAGATCAATCTGAGAGCAATCTATATTGCCGCTGACATGTCCGCTTTGACCGACAATGATTTTTCCGTGGCATTGAATATTTCCGTCTATTGTACCATCAACGCGGAAATCTTCCTGCGCGGTAATATCTCCTTTCAATTTCGTCCCGGATGCTAATATATTGAGCGTCCCGGATGGATAAGTTTCTGTTTCTTTTGATTTTCCCATGATCATAATTTCGAGTTTTGCGATATTTAATATTTTTGTTAACCCTTTATCTTACAAATATAAATAAAAAATGTAGCTTTGCGTTGTTTTATTTTATCTCTTTATGAAAAGTTATATTTTACTCGAAAATGTGGTTTTTTTTGCCTATCATGGAGTATTGCCCCAAGAAACCAAAGTCGGAAATGAATATATTGTGAATTTGAGAATTGGCGTCGATTTGAGTAAAGCCGCGTATTCCGATCAGTTGGACGATACAATTAGTTATGCCGATATATACGCCGATATGAAGAAAGAAATGGAAATACCTTCGAAACTATTGGAAAATGTGGCGTACAGGATAATCCGCCGGCTCAAGGAAAAATACAAAATGATAGAGAGTATAGAGATTAAAGTGGCGAAACGTAATCCGCCGATGGGCGCTAAAT
Source organism: Prevotella sp. (assembly GCA_031260865.1). GTDB lineage: Bacteria > Bacteroidota > Bacteroidia > Bacteroidales > Dysgonomonadaceae > Dysgonomonas. The sequence continues at coordinate 558 of JAISKQ010000109.1, read as the reverse complement.
TGGATTGCGCGGCTGTTGTACTGAAAGATGAATGGAACCGATGAAAGTAAAAAAAATAACCGAACTGAACAGACTGTCGCTCGAAGAATTTAAGGAAGAACCCAAAATACCCCTCGTCGTCGTGTTGGATAATGTGAGAAGCCTGAATAATATCGGCTCCGTGTTCCGAACCTCCGATGCCTTTTTGGTGAAAGCGATATATTTATGCGGCATAACGGCGACTCCGCCCAACGCGGAGATACACAAAACGGCTTTAGGCGCTGAATATTCAATGGAATGGAGCTATTTTGAAGATACAAAGGACGCGGTCGCCCGACTCAAAGAAGAACACTATATAATATGCGCGGTGGAACAGGTCGAAAACAGTATAATGCTTGATGACTTAAATTTGACCGCCGGTAATAAATACGCCATCATACTGGGGAACGAAGTAAAGGGTGTACGGCAGGAAATTGTCGACTTATGTGATTTTTGCATCGAAATTCCTCAATACGGCACAAAGCATTCGTTGAATGTCTCCGTTGCCTCGGGTATTGTTATTTGGGAAATTTTGAAGCA
>JAISKQ010000081.1 GCA_031260865.1 Prevotella sp. | reverse complement strand
CTGAATATCAACTTTTCTCTATTCTCATCCGAATCTCTTTCCGAATGCGGATGCAAAAGTAGAACTTTTATCTTTACCCTCCAAACTTTTTTTGATACTATTTCCTTTTTTTTTATTCTATCTTTGATTTTCAAGCAGATATAGCAAAAGAAAAATTCATTTTTCCCCGTCCTTAGATCGATAGACATCCGCTTCCGCATCCGGAAGCTATCTTCGTATTAGACATATTCTCTATATCCGGTTTGGAGAATAAGAAACTGTTTTAATATTATTAGTTCTTTTTCATTAGTCGTTTTTCGCGACTCGCCATAACAAGAATGTATTCTGCTTCTGCTCTCGCTGCTCAAAACGTTCAATTTCATTAGTCGTTTTTCGCGACTCGGCATAACAAGAATGTATTCTGCTTCTGCTCTCGCTGCTCAAAACGTTCTTTTTTTGTTGGTAATTTTTACCGCGCGCAATCACAGATTGCTTGCCTTCCTTTTGCCCAAAGCCGCAAAAGAAAGCTAAAACGCTTTAACGCCCACTTCATAGGACGGCGTTGGCTGGCGCTCGACGAGACCTCGATGGGGCAGCCGTCTTCACATATTATAGGACAAAATTTAATTATCCTATCCCCCTTTTTATATCTAAAATAATTTTTAGGATATACACGTTCGTCTCCATTTCCCAAAATGAAGGTAATGCCTCCTGAATCAGTTGTAATTTCAATCATAATATTTTTTGTTTAAAGTAAAGTGAAATTACGCTAAAGAAAAAATACATTAGATATTTACAAACTAAGACTAACAGTTCGTATTATCGTTTTGGTCATATCGCAACCGCTCTTTCATGGATTCATCTATCAAATCCGCCACATTGCCGTCTCCTAATAGCGGCACGCCGTTTACTGTCTGCTCGCTAACTATCTTATTTGATTTGGATTCTACGGCATAAACGCCAAATGGTTCATATTCCCTTACTCCGTTAAAGTCTTCGTTCGGCTCATTTAAGGATATGACAGAATCTATGAAATAAAGATTACCATCAGCGCCTTCTTTTACATTGTTCAAATGTAAATCCTCCACGATGTAATTACTGTTGGAAAATGATGTGGGCGATTTATAATTCTCAAATTTCAGAGGGAGCATGTCAAATTTCTCCTTCATATAATCCGCCACGCGCTTTTGTTGCGCTTTAAGATTTTCTACGGTAGTGGCGAATGTATTTAGATTTTCTCCGTTAATAAACGGTTGTTCAACGACGAAATTCAATTCACCGTCAACATCCGTAAATCCTATTACCTTATAGGATGTCCCTTCAAACAAGTAGTTGTTTAGGGCTATACGATTATCAAGGTATTCAAGCGGACTTTCACTGTATTGTCTGAAATTAACAATCTTAATGACATTTTTTCCGTCTTTGGATAAATAGACATCCGCTTCCGCGCCGGACGGAAATTTATAATCGGTTCTTTTCTCTATATCCTCTATCGAGAATAAGACACCACGCTTTTGAGCGTATTCGCGAAGTGCGTTTTCTTGCCTATCCCCTATTTCCGAGAACGATTTATTGAAGCTCTGTCCCGCTCTATCTGCGCTATCTTCTCTTCCCGCGACCATGGACGCTTCAATAGCAATTCTACCGCCGCGACTTCTTCCTTGTTCCTCTTGTCTATTAAGCCTTGCAATCGTTGCGTTTCCGCTTTCAATTCTTCCGGCGACTTCTTCGAGTTTGTCATAATCTATCACTCCTTTTTCGTTTGTTATATCAGCTAAAAGGTTTGCCCCCTTTTCCGAGTTATTTTCTTGTTTTACAAAGTTATTACCTTGAACGCCTTTTTCCAAATTCTCATCACTATTTAGACTGATTCCAGATAATTCGCTTTCTCCTGCAAGTTGAAAACGTACGTCATCCGAAATTTGCTGTTTTTGCTCTTTTTCTGCAGCCGTTTCAAAAATTTGTGGTATCTTTGCATCTGAAAAGGACAATACATCAGAGTACGCTTCGGGCGTAGGGAGTAGGGAATTTTCTTTTTGCAATTCCATAACTCGCTGGTCAATGTCCTTTTTTGTATTATAGTACGACTTCGCCGTTAATTTTCCACCTTTGTTACCATACACTTCCATTAAGTTATATGTTCCATTTTTGCTTGGCTTTAAAAACGCAAACAAATTCAGACCTGTTTTTTTATCTTTTCCCAAGAACAAAACCTTTTCGGGCGAATAAAGCACATCAACCATATCTCGAATATCTTCGTCTGTAAGCGGATTATTTTTGCTTTTGTCCTTTTCGTTTTCTCCGAAATGGTCATTGTAAATATGTATCAAATCAGACGGATTTAATTCAAAACTGCCGTATTCTCTAAAATCCAAACCCGATATTGCAGATAAAAATTGCTTGCCCGATTCTGTAATAGTTCCTATGGTTACAGATTTACCTTTTAATTTTCCACTTACGGCTGCTTTGAATTTATCAAGTATATCATTTTTTGTTTTTTCAATCTCTTGCGCCCTTTTTTCTGCGAATTGGAAACGTGTGTCATTATTGCCACGAATATTTGCAGGCAATGGAGCAAAAATGTCGGGTCTTCTTTTTACGGCTTTCTCAAATTCATCAATCAATTTGTTAGTAAGCGCTTCTTCAATCCCTTCCGGCAACTCATAGTTGTCTTCTACGCTTACAAAAACAGTTCCGTTTCTATTGCTATTCAGATTACCATCAGCGCTATTTCGTAAACCATATACAAGATATATTTTACCATTGCTTTTATCTTGTATTTTAAAAGAATAAATTTTACCTGATGAATGCAAATCCGGATGTATTTTTCCTTGGTTTAATATATTAATTTCTATTCCATTAACCGTCATCAGTTTGTATTTCTCATTTGAAAAATAATGTATTACATTCGCATTTGTTCCCGCGTAATCTCCTTTCCCAACGGATATAGTTTTAAACTCTCCCTCAGTACCTGTCACAGTAACATTATCTTCAACGAATTGTTCAGCAGTAACGTTATTACCTGCTTTATTTCTGTTAGATAGTTTAGTCCTTAACTCTCGTTTAACATCTTCTAACGTTGTAAAATTTATGAAAGTATCATCTAAGTTCCCTAAATGTTCCTTATCTTTTTCATAAGCCTTTCTATATTCTGATTCAAGAGCTTCCAACAATGCTAATTCTGTTCCAACAGGCAAATGTCCGTCATTCTCTATATTTGCGTATATTATTCCTTCTCTACCACTTGTAGTAGCTGCTTCTGCAGCAGCCTCAATTCTTGCGACTAAATAGGTTTTTTCTCCAACATCAATATTATAAACTTCAACATTTGGTCTCTGTCCATTCTTGTAATATTCAGCCGACTTGTTAGATTTAACAACAGACCTTTGCGCGGATACCTTTACATTTGGCATCCCCAATATCGTTCGCAGCTCACCACCTCTTACGTCTATCCTCATATCGGCGACCATACCCGGATGATTACCTATTGGATGTGGTCTTCCTTTTTCGTATTCCCAACCATTTGTGGCAAATCCAAATACGATATTGTCTTTCACAAATTGTTCAGCGGAAATGTTAGTATCCGAATAATTTGGATTCCTATTTGGGTTATCGGAGTAAGGATCTATTGATTTCCACGCATCTATTTTTTTCTGTCTTTGACTTTCATCTTCGCTTTCTGTTGTTCTTCTATTGTTATTGTTTTTGTTATTGTTTTTATCAACGGTTTTGTTATTATAAATATCTCTCATATTCTCCCCGCTCAATAATTCTTTCACAGCCCTATCCGTAAAGTCTTCTAAGGTCATATCTTCGATATTCTTGTCTTGAATACCCGCTTTTCCTTTTATCCAGTTCCAAAATTCTTTTATCCACGCCAACAGTTGAGCGCCAATGCCCCTGTTAAATACGCGCTCTCCCTTGTCGCCGATAGCCATTGCCATAGCTTCGTCTATCTTCCTTTCTTCCGACAAGTCGGCGTATGCCGGATTGTTGTTTACTTCCTCCCAATACTTCGATTGCTTGATTAATCCCGCCCCCTTTTTCCATAATTCAGGATTGTTCTTTTTGACGAATGAGTTCCACAAGTGACCGAACTCATGGATAGGCGTGTTGGCGTTCATCTTGTCAGGGTCAAGGTAAACGACGCCCTCCGGTGTGACAAAGCCGTAAACTTCACCGTCCTTGGTCGCCATAAACTGAACGTCTTCCGATTCTATCCCGGCTATATCTTTTAAGTTGTCCGTGATTTCTTGCGCCCTTGCTTTACGTTCGTTGAACTGCATGGCTTCCTCTTTACGCTCATCGCTGTTAAAGTATTCCTCCCTCGCCTTGTCATAGCGTTCTTCCGCTATCTTTGAATACTCGTAGTCGTTATCTTCATGCGCGTTTCTGCGTTCATATCTGTCTCCAAAGTTTTCCCCTTGTTCCGAAATATAAGCGTGCCTGTCGCTCCTCGCCGCCTTTTCTTCATCGGTGAGAAAATCTTCTTTGCTCTTATTGAAAGAAGGGCGGTATTCCGTACTTGTGTAAGGCAGCTTATCCAATTCGGCAAGCTGCTCTTTGATGTAGTCTTTATTTTGTTCCACGCTATCGTAGAAAGACTTAGGCATCAGCTCCTGCGTAATCATGCCGCTATTGCGCATCGCCCTTATCTCATCACGGCTAAATCCCATCTTGCTTAACTCCAATTCGTAGAGAGGGGCGTTTTGCGCCTGATACAAGGCGCTTTCCAAAGCTTTCGCTTTCTCCAAGTTCTTCTTTGTCTTATAGTCGATACCGCTGTAATATTCGGGCAGGTTATAGCTTCTGCCGGAGCTGTCGAACCATCCGTACTTACCGTTCATCTCGCTTTTTTGGACTAAACCGAACACCGGTTTTGTCGATTCGCGACTGAATGAATCAAACTTCTTATTGAACTCCGTAAGGGCTTTCCACGCTTTGTCTATATGGGTCTTGCGTTCGGCGTCAATCTTTTCCTGAATAGCCTTTTTAGTCTCGTTCTTTTTCTTGTGTTCGGCGACTATCTTCTTGACCGCTTTTTCATCATACGACCAATCAGATTTTATGCTTGGTACTACATCCTTAAAGCTTTCAGGTGAATAAAAATTCTCTTGTCGCTTTTTGTAGTGATGCCACTCTTTACTATTCACAAGCCCTAAGTCAACCAAATTTTTCAATGGTTTAGGCAACCACACGCGTGGCAACATGCCGTTGTCAACAGCCTCTTTCGCACGTTCCGACATATTCGCTTCCGCGTCGTAGCCGCTGTTGTTCCAACTGCCTCCACGACGGTTAAACATGAACCTTGTCTGATTCTCTATATTAACAATGGAATCATCAAATATAACATAGTTAAAGCCTCTTTCTCCGTTAGATAGTCTGGATGTACTTTCAGCCGGATATTTAATGCCATCTATTCCCGAATTAAGTAAAAATTCAGAAGCCGCTTTCGATGAACCCATCTCTTCTTTCAGCCCATAATAAACATTGTTCCCGTACCATATCCTTTTCCCATGAGACAGGGTAGAATAGACTTCCGAAAATTCACGACCAGTCTCCTCTTTAAAACTATCCTTTATGGCTGTTACCTGTTCATCAGTTAGAGGCTGATCCCATCGCATTAAATTAAGTCCGTCAGCTACATTTACTTCATATAAATTGGTCTTACCTTCGGTTAGCGGTTTGCCTGTCTCAAGTACCTTTATTACACCCTTGACACGCTTTTTGTCGCTCCAGTCTTCCTGAAGTAATTCCTGTTGATATTTCAACGCCTCTGCTACATCTCCGTTTGCGGATTCTAACGCCTCTTTAGCCAAATTATTGATGGTGGCATTCTCCTTATATTTATCCGGCTTTAGTTTTTCTGCATACCATTTGGCAATATCTTTGAGTTCTGTAAAATACAGTCCGTATCCGAAAGCCTGCGCTCCTTCTCCTGACCCTATATGGTCAGTGCTGAACTTTTTAAACGAATAGGGACTACCATGCCATAACGCTTGCATCCGTAAAAAAGTATCGTCAACTTTTGGATTCTTAAAATTTTGTACTTTTTCTTTTGCGGATTCAATATCTTTTTGTATATTCGTAGTGTCAATCGTTGTTTTATTTGTGGCACTCGTTTGACCGAGAGCGCTTAAATAATTCAACGATTTGTCTTTTTCCGAATACCTTATTTTATCTTCGTTGATAATTTCCACAACACTCTTTCCATGGCTGTCTTTAATACCTTCAATATCATAAACAGAAGTGACAAAATTCACATCCAATTCATTTTTCTTGTTTGTGGCAATACTCACTAAAACATTGTTCCCATTGATATTTATTTCTGTTAATATTGAAAATGTACCATCGTGACTACCTTCAAATACAAATAACGGACTTTGCATCGCCATCGGTAAATCAGACAGATCTTCCGGTTTATATCCATGTTCTTTGGCTTTTTTGATAATTTTATTACCATAAAGTTTAAAACGCTTGTTTTCTATTCCTGCTGACTTTAATATACCTAATGGTATTCCCAAATCAAAAACTTTACTGTCCGCGTTTTCGGGAGTAAGTGTTTTCAATTCCTCGTTAAACCGTGTGTTTACCGCCGATAAATCCGATAGCATCTGCCGTGCTTCCTTGTTCCCATAGTGGCTATCTAAATACTCACGCATCCTTACCCTACTCGCTATCACATCAGTCGCAAGCCCTGTCTTCTTTAGAAGCTTGATTAACTTATTGAAAACTTTTTTACCTATGGCTTGAAATTTGCCTTTAGATGGTTTGACGGTTTTGGATTTTCAAATTCATTCACTATTTTTATAGCGGAATCGAGTAGTTTTTTAACGTCAGCGGGGTTACTGCTGTTTGAATAGCTTCTCGATTTTATTTTTCCGCCTAACCATTCAGATAGTTTTTCCTTGCTGTTTATCTAATCAATAGTAGGTGTAGAAGCTAAATAGCAAATAATTTTACTTGAAATATATAAATTTTTTTACTTGAAACATATAAATAAAGTTAATTGTTTTTTTTATATTTTAATATATGTTATATTTGAAATTGAAATGAAATATAAGATATAATTTAATTACTAAGTTTATGAAAAAAATACCGGAAAACCCTTTTGGGTATGATACTACAGAAGACAACACAGGTTTTTTACTATGGCAAGTAAGTAGTATGTGGCAACAAATTCAGGAGAAAGCTTTAAGAGCTAATTTCGGCTTATCTCAATCACAGTATGTCGTATTGGCAAGTACTTATTGGTTAAATGTCTTGGACAGAGAAATAACGCAAATAAACCTGGCTCAGCATACCAAGATAGATAAGATGACCGTGTCGAAAATACTCAAAATACTGGAAGATAAATCACTTATATATCGCAAACCCCATTCAACGGATTCGCGGGCTAACGCGGTTTATCTAACTCAGGAAGGCAAAGACCTGATGAGTAAAGCTATTGATATTATTGAAACCATTGACAAGGAATTTTTTCTTTCATTCGGAAAGAAGATTGACAAATTAAACCATATTTTATTGAAGTTGATTGAAACAAATAAGAATCTGTTTTTTCAATCTTTCTAATTACACAAACAAATTTATAAAACAATACAATAAAGTTTTAGCTTATTATCACATTCACAATTAATACACTCTCTTTTTTTTCGCAATATCTTCATTTTGTTACACTTACTTTCTCTTAACAAAGGAGGTATTGCCATGTATTGATTAACCGATAACCTGAATTAGGGGTCACCCGTAAAAGTTGTGGCGGAGGGAATACCAAAAGTTTATATATCAACAAAAAAATATTTTAACTTTTAACTATTTGTAATACAAATTAACGCAAACAAACGACTAAAAACCGTCATCTTTTTTTTATAAAATTATCTTATATAGTTACGAGTTACAAGTTACGAGTTACGAGAGTTCTGGCTTACAAGTTTACAAGAAAAAGAAGAATGACGCAAAGCGGTGTTACCCGAAAAGTGTTACTTTTGTCACCTTTTTAAGTTTTGAGTGTGCAAGCATGCAAGTGTACAAGAAAGAATATGAGGAATGAGGAATGGCGCAAAGTGATGATGACCGAAAAGTGTTACTTTTGTCACCTTTTTTTAGTTTTGAGTTTACAAGCGTGCAAGTTTACAAGAAAGAATATGAGGAACAAGGAATGGCGCAAAGCGATGATGACCGAAAACTGTTACTTTTGTCACCTTTTCTAAGTTTTAAGTTTTAAGTTATGAGTAGTAAGTAATGAGTATAAAGAATAAGGAATTAAAAATCATGAATGAAGAATGGCGCGATGTGATGTCACCTAAAAACTGTTACTTTTGTCACTTTTTAAGTTTTGAGTGTGCAAGCATGCAAGTGTACAAGAAAGAATATGAGGTATGAGGAATGGCGCGAAGCGATGATGACTGGAAAGTGTTACTTTTGTCACCTTTTTAAACATTAAGTTGTTAGTAGTTGATTCTCATCTGTCGACTGCTATATGCTTTTTATTCCAAAGAATCTATCTATGTTCGCATTTTTTTTAGTAATTTCGCAGGCTGAATTTTAATTACTTATAACAAATTATTAAAATATTGAAAATGAAAGCATTTGTATTCCCCGGACAAGGGGCTCAATATGTAGGAATGGGTAAAGATCTGTATGAAACATCTCCACTTGCAAAAGAGTTGTTTGAAAGAGCGAACGAAATACTTGGATTCCGTATTACAGACCTTATGTTTGATGGTACAGACGAAGACCTCCGCCAAACTAAAGTTACCCAACCGGCTATTTTCCTTCATTCGGTAATTTTAGCTAAAACAATAGGTGATGACTTCAACCCCGACATGGTTGCCGGGCACTCGTTAGGAGAATTTTCCGCGCTAACCGCGGTAAACGCATTGTCTTTTGAAGACGGACTAAAGCTTGTTTATAAGCGCGCTTTGGCTATGCAGAAAGCATGCGAAATGAACCCTTCCACAATGGCTGCCGTATTAGCTTTGCCGGATGCTAAAGTAGAAGAAATATGCGCTTCTATCAAAAATGAAATTGTTGTTCCGGCAAACTATAACTGCCCGGGACAAGTCGTTATATCCGGCACAAACGCAGGTGTTGATATGGCATGTGAACTTCTTTTGGCAGCAGGCGCGAAACGCGCGCTGAAACTGAAAGTAGGCGGCGCATTCCATTCGCCGCTTATGGAACCTGCTAAAGTGGAATTGTCGGAAGCTATTAACACTACAACTTTCGCAGCGCCTACATGCCCTGTATATCAGAATGTGTCAACAACAGGAGAATCAGATCCTAAGATAATAAAGGCTAATCTGATCGCTCAATTGACAGCTCCTGTAAAATGGACTCAATCGGTAGAACACATGGTCGCTGACGGCGCTATCGAATTTGTTGAACTTGGACCCGGAAATGTATTGCAGGGTTTAGTCAAGAAAATCACGCCTCAAGTGGCAACGAGTGGCAAACAACAACTTATAAATTGCATTTAATAAAATTATCATGGCATTTTTTTCGGGAAATAAGCAAGACGATAATCAAGACGAAACCGCTAAAAACATCTTTCATTTTGAGCTTGTGCAAAAGAATATTCTTGTAACAGGAGCCAATGGTCAATTAGGCAGCGAACTCCGACGGATTTCCACACTTCATGAAGATAATTTCCGTTTCTTCTTCACCGATGTGGCCGAACTGGATATTACAGACGCCGCTGCCGTCGATCGGTTTGTCAAAGATAATGGCATAAGGTATATCATCAACTGCGCGGCATATACGGCTGTGGATAAGGCGGAAGATGATGTTGACCTGTGCTTCAAGATAAATCGTGACGCTGTGGTCAATCTGGGTATTGCCGCCACGAATAACGGAGCTAAAGTAATACATGTGTCCACCGACTATGTATATGATGGGACAGCCGATCAGCCCTACATAGAAACGGACGCGGTTGATCCGCGGTCTGTATATGGCAAATCAAAGCTGGAAGGTGAAAAGGGCTTGATGAAAGCCTGCCCCGAAAGCATCATTATTCGCACAGCATGGTTGTATTCCATCTATGGAAACAACTTTGTGAAAACAATGATAAAATACGGAAAAGAACGCGATTCGTTAAATGTAGTCGCGGATCAGACGGGAACGCCTACCAATGCCGCCGATTTAGCCCGGACTATAATAAAGATCCTTGACTTCAGCGAAGCCAACGGATTCAGAGATGGAATATATCATTACTCGAATGAAGGAATCACCACATGGTATGACTTCACGCTGGCGATACATAAGGGCGCCGGAATCACGACATGCAAGGTAAATCCAATCTCAACAGACCAATATCCGACCAAAGCGACAAGACCAAAGTATAGCGTATTGAATAAGACTAAAATAAAATCTACATTTAATTTGTCTATACCCCAATGGGAAGAAAGTTTAAACATTTGCATCAAAGAATTGCCATCTGTATAAATAATTCACTTACAGCTATATTTTAGCAAAAAAATGAAAAAGATTTATCTTTTTAATCTTATACTTTTTACTACATTCATCTCCTGTCAAAACAAACAAGGAGGCAATTTGCAGACTCAATTAGACAGTCTGAATGTAGAACTCACCGAAATCACTCTCAGCGACAAGGGTGACAGCATAGATATGACAAGCGTTCCGAGACTGACTCAGAAAGAGTATGACGACCTGCAATTGTCGAAGGTAAAAGGACTGGAAGGTTATAACCTCTGGGATCTGTCGATGGGGCAAGTATTGCTTGACAGCGCGGATGGAATGATATTAACCATACAGATTATCACTGATGGTGAAATAACGGAATACCTGCTTAGCTATGATAAAGAAAGGAACTTGGTTGATAACCTGATTGTGGCATACGAAGATATGGTAGAATATTATAGCGAGGTTTCGTCTAAAATAAGTTCTAATAAGATTACAGTCCAAACCGTTAACTTTACTTATGGAGACGATGATCAAGATGAAATATCCGATACCATCGTTGCGAAATACCGGATCACTCCGGAGTTAAAGTTTGCCATGTATTAAAAATATCTTTATTTTTTGTACTTTTGTATACCATAGCTAAAAAACTATATTAACGATTATATAAACATTTATGGGAAGAGCGTTTGAATACCGTAAGGCGACAAAACTGAAACGTTGGGGAAACATGGCCCGCGTATTTACTAAACTGGGAAGACAAATAACGATAGCCGCGAAGGATGGCGGACCTGACGCCGATACAAATCCACGTCTTCGTGTACTGATACAACAGGCAAAGAAAGAGAACATGCCTAAAGAAAATGTAGAACGAGCCATAAAGAAAGCTATATCAAAAGATGAAGCGGACTATAAGGAAGTTGTATATGAAGGATATGGACCCTTTGGGATAGCAATCGTTGTGGAAACAGCGACGGATAATCCTACCCGCACCGTGGCTAATGTGCGCAGTTACTTTAATAAGCATAATGGTTCCTTAGGCACATCCGGCAGCCTTGAATTCCTTTTCGATCACAAGTGCGTGTTTAAGATAGCTTCCAAAGAAGGCATTTCTTCCGAAGACCTGGAACTGGAATTGATTGATTATGGTGTGGACGAAGTAGAACAAGATGGCGACGACATTATTTTATATGGGGAATTTAAGTCATATTCCGAAATACAAAAATATCTGGAAGAGAACGGGTTTGAAATTCACAGCGCTGAATTTGAACGCATCCCTAACGATCTGAAAGAGATAAACAAGGAACAACAGGAACTGATTCAAAAGTTATTGGACAAATTTGAAGATGACGATGATGTTCAAAATGTTTTCCACAATATGAAAGAAGATTTCGACGAAGAATAATAAAACGGGAAAATATATAAGCCCTGATAATCATTACAAATATCAGGGCCTATTCTTTATAATTAATAGGTTGGAAAGTTCCATGAGTATTTAATAAGCAGGTTGTAATCCTCGCTCATAAATTTCGGTCAGAGTAGCTTCTATAATTTTATCTTCATTGATATTCAAATCACGAGCGATCTCACTTTTCAAATCATGTAGGACATAAATCAAAGAATCCTCGGTAATAAGTTTTCTCAATCCGCGGGAGTCATCCAATGTCGCGTAATTTTTGTCCAGCATCTTAAATTTACCCTTCAACGGGTCTTCATTGTCAAGATAGTAGTAATAAGTCCTATCATTCTTAAATTCATAGCTGGCACGAGGCGATTTTATATTTTTCCGAATATATTCATCAACCCTCTTCTTTAAGATTGGGTCGGAGACTGAAACTTCAATTTTAGTATCCATATATAGCCAATGCCCCTCAACACTCCTTGAAGACAGGCTTTCATCACCATCGCACGACAGCATTAAAAATGCTAAAGAGATAGCAGAGATGAATATATATGTTAAAAATTTCACTCTCACGACTTTTTATTAATATTATTTTGCAAAAGTACATATATTAAACGTAAAAATCACTAATATGTTGCATTTTTTTTAAGAAAAAATCAAATAAAATCACTTTTTCTTCCTTTTTTATTTATTTTCAATGCTAATTCATTATCTAAAAGGCGTTTTCTTATGGTAAACATCCGATTTCATCCGCCGGTCCGGTAATATCCAAGCCTTTTTTAATCTGCCGGCAAAGGGGAAAAAGTTTCCTGTTGAAAATTTAAACAGTTTCTTAAAATATTTTTCGATTCCATTCGTCATAAATAGTAGAAGATATATCTTACAAATTATAAGGAGTATAAAAATAATCTGATAAAAGGATGTTTAAGCTAAAAATAAAGAAGACGGAAATTATAACTTTACAAATATTTGAGCGCAAATGTATTGGTTGTGAAAAATGTGTTGAAAGATGCCGTCGTAAAGTATTGGGAATGGTATACAAAGATGACCATAGCTATGCGACGGTTGAATATCCCGACAGATGCACCGGATGCGGAGCTTGTTCAAAAAAATGTCCTACAGATGCTATTGAGTTGATAACCGTAAAAAATGATGAAGATGGAAAAGAGAGATATAAGTAAAGTCGCCATCCCTATTATAACGATAATCGCATCCGCTATAATGGCGACTATAAGCATTTTACATTTGTATTTTAGTATTTTACAGTATAATATTTAATTAATCACAATAGATATGAAAAATTATAGGGGTAAAAGATTTTTGGGCGTATTGATTTTTTTGGCTGTTTTTGCAGCAGCGATCGCCGTTGTTATGTTGCTATGGAACGCGTTGATTCCGTCAATTATCGGATGGTCGGCTATCAATTACTGGCAGGCGGCAGGACTACTGATACTCAGCCGGTTGTTATTGGGAGGCTTTGGCCGTTTCAGGAAATTCGGAGGTCATGGCCATTTTGGAAACAAAAGGCGGGACGATTTTCACTACTGGCATGTAATGAGGGATAAAATGAAAGGGATGTCTCGTGAGGAAAAACGCGAGTACATGCGTAAGCATATACTTGAGCATCATGGTTTTGGCGAAGATTTCGTTGATAACAGAAAGACAACTGAGGCTAACGGCAATACCGAAGAATGATGACGACAGAAGCGCCAAAAGAACAACAGAGTGTTTCGGATATATTTAAAAGATACCGGAATCAGTTGAAAAATTATATCAATAAGCGCGTCTTGTCTAAAGAAGATGGGGAAGACATTCTTCAGAATGTCTTCTACCAACTTTCGAAGATCGACCTGATAGAAAAACCGATAGAGCAAATATCAGCATGGTTGTATTCTGTCGCTAATAACCAGATTATAGACCGTAGCCGTAAGCATAAGGAAGTAGAAATGCCCTATGTGAAGACCAGTGAGAATGATGAATTATTCCTGTCCGAAATTACCAGTCTGTTAATGGACGAGGATTCATCCCCCGAAACGGAATATTTGAGGTCTCTGGTCTGGGTTGAATTAGGGAATGCTTTATCCGAGTTGCCTGTTGAGCAACGCGAGGTATTTGAACTGACTGAACTGGAAGGCTTTTCCTTTAAAGAAATCTCGGAAGAAACAGGTATAACCGTGAATACCCTTATTTCGAGAAAACGGTACGCGGTCTTGCATCTGCGCGAACGGCTGAAAAATTTGTACTACGAACTACTTGAATAATAGTCAAATGCCCTTATCTTAGTCTTAATACCTCATAACTTTCCTTTGAAACAGCTTCAATTTATTTCGACCATTTATTGCATGTTCCAAATTTATTTACTTGCTTTGTATTACAAAGTAAAACAGTATGGATACAAATCTGGATGACATAAAACACATACGTTCCATGATGGAGCGTTCAAGCAAATTCTTGTCGATAAGCGGAATGTCAGGAGTCTTGGCAGGTACTTTCGCCATTATCGGCGCGGTATTAACCCATTTTGTCCTCAAAGGCGAATTATCTTTTACCGGTACGCTTTTATATGACCTTATATTGATTGCCTCGGTTGTTCTGGTGAGCGCTATCGCGGTAGGCTTATTCTTTTCCGCCCGTAAGGCTAAAAAGAGCAAATCCAAACTGTGGATGCCTGTCACACTGCAGATTGCCAAGGATTTCTGTGTACCTGTGGTTGTAGGAGGTTTGTTATGTATCATTCTCATATATAAGCAAGTTCCATTCATGGTCGCGCCTTGTATGCTGATATTTTACGGATTGGGGCTTATCGCCGCAGGTTCGCGTACATTCAGGGATGTAAAGATTTTAGGCGCTTGTGAAATCGTTTTAGGATTAGCCGCCGCCATAGTGATCGGTTACGATCTTATATTTTGGAGTATAGGATTTGGTGTTCTACACATCGTGTACGGCATCCTGATCTATTATAAATATGACATGAAACCCGAAAATAACGGTTGATTATGAAAGATATTATATCAGGATTGAATAAGATCTTCGACAGCCGTGTCCGCTTGGGGATAATGTCGGCGCTGATGGTAAACGATAGTGTGGACTTCAACACGATGAAGGAACTGCTCGACGTTACCGACGGCAATCTGGCAAGCCACCTCAAAGCGCTCGAAAAAGAGGCTGTGATAGAAGTAAAAAAACAGTTTCTGGGGCGAAAGCCAAACACATCCTATACCGTTACTTCTTTGGGGCAAGAGCTGTTTAAAGAACATATCAACGCCCTTGAAAAATTGATTACCCCCCTGTCTTAAAAAAATTTACCCATATACTTCGTATTTCAAACACCTCTCCAGAGCCTCCAAAGGAGGCGAGATAGTTATTCATTTCCGTCGCTTCAAGAAAGCCTCCCTTTGGAGCAGCTTGTAGGATGTAATATAAAAAATGATCCTCTGTAACAATCCTTTGTTGTTTTTCACCCTCCTAACTCCGTGTTTTTATGCGCCTTCTCTGTGTAACAGTTCTACAGCGTAGCCTCAAGCCTCGGTACAACCCTGATTCTTGGGGAAAGATGGCTAATTTTTTAAAAAGTGACAAAAGTAACAGTAGTAAGTAGTTTACTAAATTTCAAGTTTACTATCTTGCTAGAACTCTTATAAACTAATGCACTTGTACACTCAAAAAAGGTGACAAAAGTAACACTTTGCAGTCATCATCGCTTTGCGCCATTCCTTATATTCTTTCTTGTAAACTTGCATGCTTGTAAACTCAAAACTCAAAAAAGGTGACAAAAGTAACACTTTGCAGTCATCATCACTTTGCGCCATTCCTCATATTCTTTCTTGTAAACTTGCATGCTTGTAAACTCAAAACTTTAAAAAGGTGACAAAAGTAACACTTTGCAGTCATCATCGCTTTGCGCCATTC
>JAISKQ010000295.1 GCA_031260865.1 Prevotella sp. | reverse complement strand
GTAGGCGTTAATCTCCTGCGTGAGGGGCTTGATTTACCCGAAGTCTCGCTTGTCGCTATATTGGACGCGGACAAGGAAGGCTTTTTGCGTTCGCATCGTTCGTTGACGCAAACCGTAGGGCGCGCGGCGCGCAATGTGAACGGGCGGGTTATTTTCTATGCGGATAAGATTACCGATAGTATGCAAAAGACTATAAATGAGACGAATCGTCGGCGTGAGGTGCAGATAGCTTATAATGAAGAACATGGAATTAAACCTCAGCAAATACAAAAGGCTCGGAATTCTGTTTTCAATCAGCGGAAAGAAGATGAGGTAGCTTCCGCGAAAGCATATAATCAGAATACGTCACTTGCTATTGCCTCCGAAGACCAAATACAATATATGAGCAAGGATGAATTGAAAAAGGCAATTGCTAAAGTTAAAAAACAAATGACCGACGCCGCGAAGAAATTGGAATTTTTAGAAGCGGCTCAATATCGCGACCAAATGATCCGGTTGGAGGATGAGTTGAACGGGAAATGATATTTTAATCCTACCGACCGGCTTAGACCGGAAGTATATATTTATATTGCTGTATTTTAGCATGTTGCACGATATTTTGTTAACCTTATGAGAATGAGCCAAAATATATTAAATTAATTTCTATACGTAAATATTCAATTCTCAGAGAGTTATTTGTTGATTAAAAAATAGTTCCAAAAATCTGTAACCAATTAAATTTTTGTGTAGTCATATTTATGGAAACAGATTATTAACAATAAATAATGATATTATGAATGTAGAAATAGTCGCTATTGTATGTGTAATTGGCTTACCTGTCGTTATTGGTGGAATGGTGCTCCTGAAACTTCTATCTTCCGACAAAAAAGTACGGATGGAACTGGCGAAACAAGGTATTATACCTCCTCCCGAAACAAAGGAGGCGCCCAATAAATACAGGTCGCTTCGTAACGGATTTCTTTGTGTCGGAATCGCTATCGGGCTTATCTTAGGTGCTCTTGTCGCCCCAAGTATCTCGCAGTGTATCGATTTCCAGTATCTTATCATAAGCGGTAGCGTCATACTCTTTTTGGGCATTGCCTATATAGTGTTCTACCTGATAGTGAAAGATAAAAAAGAATTTGAAGACGCCGAATAAGGATGGACGAAAAGCAACTGATACGCAAAGTGCTGGAGGGGGATACATCCGCCTTCGGCTATTTTGTGGATACCTATCAAGACATGGCTATCACTATCGCCTTTCGTGTCTGCGGCAATACGCAAGATGCGGAAGATATAGTGCAGAACGCTTTTGTCAAAGCTTTTCATAATTTGCATACATTCCGATCCGATAGTAAGTTCTCTACTTGGTTTTACCGGATCGTTTACAACACTACAATTACAGAGACAAGGGCTGCTGCTTATAATACCGAATTTGTTGACTACAAGCAAATAGATACTTCTCATTCCGATTTTGATACGATGGAGCAAATAGAGGAAAACGAACGCAAGGCGATAGTGAATGAGGTTTTGGATAAAATGCCGGGTGATGAGAGCGTAGCGCTTACATTATATTATCTGGAAGATAATTCGGTGAAAGAAATAGCCCTGATTACCGGTCTGACGGATGCTAATATAAAAGTGAAGTTGTATCGGGCACGGAAGCGGTTCGCCGACATCTTAAATCTTCTGATGAAGCATGAAACGGTATGAATATGAATTTTTTAAATATTTTGGAGATAAAAAGAGACAATATGGATATGCAAGATGATAAAATAAAAGCATTGTTATCCGGAACAAAGATAAAAGCCGGAGAGAATCTGACATATAGAATCATGCGCCAAATAGAAGCCGAGCAAGCGTTGGTTCGTAAAAAGGCGACAAATTCACGTCCGGTCATCAATAATATGATAACCATCTTTGGCGTCATGTATCTGTTGATTGCGATTGCCGGACTCATTGTCTATTTTTCGGCAGGTAAAGAAGCGCTCGAATCGATGAAATTCTTCGCGCCTGTGATATTAATCGCTTCCGCCTGCGGCATATTCTGGAGCATATCCACATTTGACGACCGACGGCGGAGTAAGCATAAAAGTTAACTCGGCAGAAGCGAAATTTACTCCGCTTCTGCTCTCGCTATTTGGATAGTTTTTCTTTACAATTGAGAATATGGTAACGGCGCAAGGAATATACTTTGGTTATTTGTCGCCGTATGGGCATATTCAGGAAGTTTGGATATACGTTTCCAATCGGGATGATCGCTGAACTTCGACCACGCTTCGGTGCGGGTTGGTTCGTCTTTATACCATGTAAGGTATAATAATGCCGGCATACGAGGCCCGGCTAAAATGTCGCCATATAACACAGAGTTGATGCCTACCTTGTCAAAAATGTCTATCTCGTCCAAATTAAACATTTTCACCTTCCGCTGGTTTGCCTCTTCGTTTGGGCTGCGATAAATCCGTATTTCAAATAGAGTACGGCTGCCATCGGGTTTACGATATACCGGAATCTTGTCGAAAGCCTCGCCTATATATGTCTCGAAATTAGAATAAAGTGGATTGATAGCGGATTCATCATAAAACTTTTGAGCGGTTTGCGTGAATTTTGAATCTTTCCGGATCTCTTTTTTTACTTTATGAAACGTTTCAATATCGGGATAAATAAAAAGGATATGGCGTTGTTCTTTTTCTCCTTCTTTTTGTCTGAATAGTTTGAACGCTCCGGCGGTTATACCTTTTCTTTTGTAAGCCGGGAATAAAGTATCAGCAAAGAAAGTATCTAAAGAGCCGCCATCACCAATAAGGGTGTAGATGCGCCACTCATATATTTCTTTCTTCTTACTTTTTAACGATTCCGATAAATTATTTACGGCGGGGATTGCCGATAAGGAAGGAGTCATAGCCAAAGCTCCTGCTAATTTCATAAATTTACGTCTTTCCATAGTTGTCACTGCTAAATTATTAAGATATTTTTTAAAGATAGTTATAATATTTAGAATCAACATCTATATCGCTACATTTTAAGGTTATAGATTTTTTAAACAATAGATATTGATAAAAAGACAAGACGACTTCAACAAAAAATGCAAGTTGATATTCAACCTGCATTTTTTTTAAGATCCCGTCACTATATCATTATATTCCGGATGCCGTAG
>JAISKQ010000205.1 GCA_031260865.1 Prevotella sp. | reverse complement strand
CGGCTATAAGACCTGTGTACTGGGATTCCCTTTTGAAGTGATTAAGAACGGGAAAGAAAGAAGTAACCTGATGTCAAATATCCTTTCATTCATGTTTAAATAATAGTTAAAAAGATTAGTACATGGAAAAGACGCCGGGAGATCACAGAACACCCCGGCGTTTTTTATTTCTTCACCTTTTCCAATCTCTCTATTTAGTTAATGGGTTGTGGTTGTAATATTGTGATTAATAGATAGTTGTGTAAAATGTGACAAAGGTAACAGATTTCAGAAGTCCTGTCTTTCAGACAGCGTTGTTTTTTTGTTGGTGATTTTTACCGCGCGCAATCACAGATTGCTTGCCTTCCTTTTGCCCAAAGCCGCAAAAGGAAGCAAAAACGCTTTAACGCCCACTTCATAGAACGACCCGCTACGGGCTTAAAGGCTAAACGAAAAAACTCGCTCCAAACGCAGTTATATCCAAATCGGCAACTAAGCTCAAACACGTTTTCGTTTTACGCCTTTTTCGCCCGGCGGGTGCCCCGTCCATGAAGTAAACGGCGTTGGCTGACGCCCGACGAGACCTCGATGACGTATTAGTATAAAATAATAGAACCAATAAAATTTAAAAAGGTGACAAAAGTAACACTTTTTAGGTAACACTGCTTCGCGCTATTCTTCTTGTAAACTTGCAAGCTAGTAAACTATAACTCTTGTAACTCGTAACTACTTCATTATTTCAAAGACCTCTTCAATCATCGCATCGCGCCGCGAATGGTTTGTTGTTAAAAAAAGGTGACAAAAGTAACACTTTTCAGAAGTTCTGTCTTTCAGACAGCGTTTGTTCTTTATTTCATTCACCGTAAGCCGCACTTTGCTTGCATACGGTTATGAAAATGCTGCCCTTCGGGCAAGATTTCAGCCTTCAATAAGTAGCCAACGGCTAATTTGTAGAAAAAGTGACAAAAGTAACACTTTTTGTTTTTTCCTCTGTTTATTTATTTGGTTTATTACTTTCAACTCAAGACCCAATACTTATAACTTCATTATTTCAAAGACCTTTTCAATCATCGCATCGCGCCGCGAATGGTTTGTTGTTAAAAAAAAGTGACAAAAGTAACACTTTTCGGGTAACATCGCTATGCGCCATTCTTTTCTTGTAAACTTGCAAACTAGAACTCTTGTAACTTATTACTCAAAACTTATTACTCAAAACTTCCAACTCATATATAGATAATTTTGTTTGAAAAAAATAACATATTTAGGGGCAAAATATTTTTAAAAAAAGTGAGTTTTTTCGTCAACCCGCAAAGTCGTGGAGATATTGAAAATTGAATCCGAATGATTCGTATATTTATAGCAATGAATACATTATACACAACATTCGACCCGTTGGATTGAGAAAGATTATGAGATTCCTCCACAAGAATTTGGGTTGTCCCCTACATTATAGCAGTTGTCCGTTTTCGCGGTGGTATTCTATCAAGCCCTTTATTGGGTTTTCTATTATCACATCTATATAAATGCCGATGTCCTGGGCTATTTCCCTTAAAATGAAAGAGTACATTTTAGCTACCGAACCCACAAAACGGATAGGGTATTCTTTATAGTTGTATTGGAGAATATTTCTCTCAAAAAAAGACTTTAAACTGCTGCGAACCAGATTATTCACATAAGGATGTTCCAGATATTCGTATAAGAAAAAAGACAATACCGATAAAAGCTTATTCGGAAATGGCTTGGAGTAAATATAATCCATTATTTCATCCGTATCAATCTTATATTTCTTATAGAAGGGGTCTATAAGTTCTTTGGGGGCTAATCCTTTCAGGCAATCCGAAAGAAAAGCTTTGCCCAATGACGCGCCGCTGCCCTCATCTCCCAATATATATCCGAGCGATTTCACGTTTTGAACAATTTCAGTTCCGTCATAGAAGCATGAGTTTGAGCCTGTTCCTAATATACATGCTATTCCTGCTTCATCCTGAAAAAGCGAACGCGCCGAACCGAGTAAATCGCTTTCGATGATGGACGGTGTTTTGAATTGGGCTTCCAATGAGGCTTTTACAACGTTTTTCTTTTCGGTGGAAGAGCAGCCTGCTCCATAAAAATAGATGGTGCTGAATTTTGTTTTGAAAAATATAGGAGGCAGTTGTAAACGGATACATCGACTAATTTCCTTTCTTGTTTGAAAGAAAGGATTAATCCCGTCTGATAAGAAATGTTCTACGATTCCACTTCTATCTACCAGACACCATTCAGTCTTTGTAGAGCCGCTTTCAGCTAATAATATCACGTATCTTCTGTATTAAATTTCGACCTGTTTAAATTTTAATAAATGAAGTGTTTTATTGCAATGTAATTTGTTTTACTTTTCAAAATCATGTTTTTAAAAAATTAAACAGATTCTTAGACAAAGTTAATATTTTCTATGTAAAAACGTGAAAAATAATGAGTAAGTTCAATCACTTTTATTGTTTTTATTCTTCGTGAATATTCTTTTTATCTCTCTTTCTATCGTATGATTTTTTGCTTTTATGTACACTTGTCACACGCTTCCATCCCGGATACTTAGATAGCTCTTTCTCCCTGTCCGCTTTCTTTACGGCTTTTATATAATCATCGATTGTTATTTTACTTTTTGATTTCATTTTTTTCATAATATACTTTTTGTCTTTACAGGAATATCTTTATATACGTGTTTATAGATATGATAAGAATGGATAAAAGAACGGACAATAACAGAGCTATAGCGAAACGGAAAATCATGTATGGAATTTCAACGTCAGCCAATTCAAATAAAACAAAAATGTGAATGAAATATATACCTGAAGCTAATGATCCCAAATAGCTTAAGTATGTATTACTTTTTTTATAATCTTCCTAACTCTTTTTCAAATCAGACCCTCCGGTAGATTCAGATACAATATTTTTTTCTTCGCGTCTATTTTTTCTATAAAGTCTTCAGTCGCGGGGATGATAAGTTCGTCGTCTCCGTTGGTTATCAGAAAAAGGGTGTTAAGCGTTTTATCGTCAACGGCTTCTATCACGCCTAATTTTCCCGCCGCTTTATCCACCACGGAAAAGCCTATAAAGAAATTCCACGAATACTCAATGTCGTCATCCTTGTCTTCTTCATAGTATTTTCGCGGGAAGTAAACTTCCAGCCCCGACATCCGCTGCGCCTTTTCTTCCGAGTCTATGTCTTCGAAAGTTACCAATGCCGTTTCGCTCCCTTTGAATCGGTATTCTTCGATGAAGAACGGAACCAAAATACCATTGACACGACATATCAGATAGGGACAATCGACGCGGTCGAACACATCGTTGTCAAAAGCAAAACTTATCTCGCCCTTGATTCCGTGAGGCTTGATAAGTTTCCCTATTTTAAATACTTCGCTATCATTTATCATAGCCGGATTCTTCTTAATTTAGACCACTTGTGTCTTTATTGTTTCTTCTTTTGCTGGTTATTCTTTTTACCGCCGTTATTGGTGTTACTATTGTTGTTGTTGCGTTGCCCGAGGTCTTTCATTTCAGGAAGTTTTATATTCGAGTCGCGGATATCAATTTTATGGTTTGACATATCGTACAAATCAATAAATATCTTCTGGTCATCAACCTCTTTGTTCCATTGTATATACGACTTTTTCATGTGTGTGGCAACAAGTAATATGAACTGTTCCTTTTCTTTAGGGTTTTCTATTTCTGTTGCTATTTTAACCATTTTTTCCAATGTCTTTCCATAATGGCGGTATGACATATTGGGACGGCTATAATCTATTTTTCCGGGTTTGGAATTCAGGTCTTCTTTTCTTATTATTTCGTAAGGATAATCTATATCAAGTTTGAAATCGGACATTATCGCCAGATGATCCCATAGTATATGTTTAAAGTCATTCACATCGCGAAGATGAGGGAACATATTTCCCATTATATTTATAATGGTATCGGCGCAACGTTTGCGTTCATTACGCTCCTCTATCGTAAGGCAATAGTCAACCATATTCTGAATATTTCTTCCATATTCGGGAAGCGCCAGCTTTTTTAATTGGGTATTATACTCCATATTTTAAATTCAATATTACAATTTATTTTATTGATGAGTTAGCTTAATTTCATTGTAGTTTACATATCATGCCAAGCTAACGAAACAACAAAGATAGTCTTTTAGTTGATTTATTCCTATTTTTCTTTTAAATTTCAAATAGACAAAGGCATAAGAAACTCAATTACATCTAATCGTTTATGCTTAGTTCCGGCGTAGGCGCTGCCTATGTCGGGTTTTAATATATTTTGGTGAAATTTAAACAGTTTCTTAACTTCAGATTGGTATATTTAATTCTTTTTAGGCAATCTGTATTCATCAGGTAATCCGAATAAGAGTACATTTGTATAAAGAAACTTTTGTCAATGAAGAAATTATACATCATATCGTTACTCTTTGTATTTGTTATATCCACATCGGCGCAAACATACGAAGATATGGTATCGCGGGCTATGGACTATATCGACCTGAAAGATTACGCCGCCGCCGAACAGGCTATGAAAGCGGCCTTGCGTAAAGAACCCGCCAATCCGAATAATGTAATGCTGATGGTTAACCTGGGCACGATACAACGAAATTTGGGCGAGTTTGACGATGCGCTCATTTCCTATAATGTAGCTATAGAACGTTACCCTGAAAATCCGGTGTTGAAACATAACCGCGCCGTGCTATACTGCGACATGCGACGTTTCGACGACGCGATGAAAGACTATAACGCGATATTATTGGCAAATCCGGAAGATACGGAAGCGCTGTATCAGCGAGGCTTATTATATCTCAACAACAAAAGCTTCCTTGCCGCGGAAAATGATTTTGACGAAATCCTGAAAAAAGAGCCTGAGAACCTGCGCGGAAAAACGGGTATTGCCATGCTGATGAAACGCAGGGGCGAATTTAAAGAGGCTGAAGGACTATACAGCGACTTGATTTATAAATACAAGTCAAATGCCGATTTGTATTATAACAGAGCCGAATGTTACCTGCAAATGAATAGACTGGCGCGAGCAAATGAAGATATAGCCAAAGCCTTGGAATTAGGCTGTAATGATCCGCTGATATATATTTTAAGGGGACAACTCCGTCTTGTCCAATACGATAAACGCCTGGCAAAAGAAGATTTCCTGAAAGCGCAGGAAATGGGAGTGGGCGAAGATATTGTCTCCTATTTCTTACAGCTTTGTAAATGATTGCGACAGGTTGACAGTGAAGCAAATAGGAAAAGTAGCCTGAAAAAATATTGTTTTACAAACTACTTCGGGTGACCTTTCGTTTACACATAGACATATAGGTATAAAAAAAGCATCCGATTTGGATGCTTTCGTGTACGTTTTCATGTACTTGTTTTACAATTGGTTGATAACCAACGTTTATTGTGGAGCTGGAGGGACTTGAACCCTCGTCCAAACAAGGAACTAATTTGCTTTCTACATGCTTATCTCCGCTTTAATTTTTGTGAATGAGCAAGACCGAAGCCACCTACTCAAACC